>JBGSVS010000027.1:0-5818 GCA_041752895.1 Tabrizicola sp. | reverse complement strand
CTTGCGGAGGGACCGGCCGGACCCGCTGTCCTGAAGGACGAAGCGGCGGGCCGGTCAGGCGTCGGGTCCCTTGTGCGTGGCGGATTGCGTGGCGGCGGGAAAGACCAGATCGACCTGCACGACATCGCCGTCCTGTTGCAGCGTGACCCTTCCCCCCAGCTGTGCGGCGAACTGGTGCAGCATCCGTTGTGGCAGCGACAGGATGCCGCCCACTGTCCCCGGCTGCAGTTCCGGAGCCACCGGGCCTTCGACATGCAGGCGCACCGTTCCGTCCGTATCGGACAGGGTCACCTTCAGCGCATCCTTCGATAGGCCCGGCCGCGCGAAGTAGCAGCCTACCGTTTCCGCCAGGGCCAGGGCCAGCGGAGTTGCCGATTGCGCGTCCATCCGGATCGGCGCGAACTGCTTGTTGGCGACGCCAGGTGCCACGCCGTGGATCTCTTTCAGCCGTCGCACCACGTTTGACAGAACTTCGTCTATCGCGATGTCCTGCTTGCCGGACACGGCATAAAGGCTAGTATGGGTGGACGACAGCGCGATCACCCGGTTGATCAGACCGTCAAGCACCTGCTGCAGGCCGGGATCGGTGGCCTCGCGCCGGTACATCCGCATGATCGAGGCGATGATCTGCAGGCTGTTGCCGCTGCGGTGATTGACTTCGCGCAGCAGGTTTTCCTTGTCGACCAGCAGATTCTGCAGCTCGGCCTCTTCGCGTTCGATCGTCCGGATCAGGCGCTCATAGGCGGCGTGCAGACGCTGGATCTCGGTCGGCGCCTCGTGCAGGTCGGGAACTTGCAGCCGGCGCTGGGCCGCGTCCGATTGGTCCATCGATTGCGCCAGGGCGCGGACATGCCGCACCACAAGCTGCGAGGACGCCAGGCCTGCGGCGACAAGTGCTGCAATCCAGGTCAGAATGGGCAGAAGATAGGGCGCGACGCTGTTGGCAAGCGTCCAGAACCCGGAGTTGTTGCGATCCCAGACCGAGACCAGCTTCAGGTCGCTGGTGACGCTGACGACCGACAGGATCCGGCGGCCGCCCGGGGCGTCGATGAAGGCGGCGCGGTCGGCCAGTCCGGCCAGCCTTTTGCTGCTGATGCCGCCGGGAATCGCCTCTTCAGCCGTGATCGCGGGGTCAGAGGCCACCAGCACGGACCCATCGGACTGGAAGGTGGCAAGATAGGTGGGCCGCCACAGCGCCAGGGGATCGTCATAGTCGTCCGGGGCGACCGAGCCATAGGGCAATGAGATCGACACGAAGCCCGTATGCACGCCGCCTGCGTCGAAGACCGGATGCAGGACGCCGACAACCGCCATGCCCGAGACCGGGCCCTGCGGGTTGTAGGTCAGCTTGGGAAGCGAGGTCGCGAAAACCTCCTGAAAGCGCGGGTTGTCCTTGAAGTCGTAGACGCTGCCGGTCGAGGAGCAGGTCATCAGACCGCTGATCGGGATGTAGGCCACCAGCGTCGCCTCAGGGATGCCCCGCGCGATGGCCTTTACCCGGTCGACACAGGCCGGTCCGGCGCCGGCATCGCTTGCCAGGATGTCGGCAAGGCTTCGGGCGGCGACCTGAGCCTCGTTGATAAGCTCGATCTGGCCCCGCACCGCCTGCAGGGCGGCCCCGCCGACCCCTTCCAGCGTGGTCACGTCGATCCGGTCCAGCGCATTCCTTGTCTGCACGATGGACAGAACGCCCAGCGGCAACAGCGCAAGCATCAGCGTCGAGCCGAGGCGCGCGCCCAGCGACGAGGCAGGCCAAAGCTTTCCAAGCCGCCCGATCAAGTCCCGGTCGCTGCGGACCGCAGCACCACTGCTTGCGTGGCACCGTCCGAGCCGGAGAACAGGTCTTCGCCGTCCGACAGGTGCAACATCTCGGTAAGTCGCTTGCGCGCGCGGCTGGCGCGGCTTTTCACCGTGCCGATGGCCACGCCCATCATGCCCGCAGCCTCTTCGCAAGAAAAGCCCGAGGCACCGACAAGGATCAGGACTTCGCGGTGTTCGGGGCTAAGCTGGTCGAAGGCACGGTGGAATTCCTTCAGCGCAAGCGTGCCGTCATGGGCTGGCTTGACTGAAAGCCGGGCGGCATGCACGCCGTCACTGTCCTGCACCTCGCGCCGGGTCTTGCGCAGCGAGGAATAGAAGGTGTTGCGCAGGATGGTGAACAGCCAGGCGTCAAGGTTCGTCGCCGGATCGAACTTGTCCATGTTGGACCAGGCCTTGAGGATCGTGTCCTGCACCAGATCATCGGCGGCCGATACATCCCGCGCCAGGCTGATCGCGAAGGCGCGCAGCTTGGGGATGGCCTCGGCCAGCCGATCACGCGGATCGCGCGGCGTCAGGTCGTTCATCCCGCGCCGCCCTGGCCAGTGCCGCCCTGGCTAGTGTCGTCCCTGGCCTTGAGCTGCGCGAGAAGGTCGCGAAAGCGATCGGGAAGCTCTTCGGACAGCGAGTCCCTGTAGACCCGCTTCAGGTTCTCGTCGATCTGCTCGCGGATGGCCCGTCTGTTGGCTCCATCCTCACCCTTTTCCTTGGTCATCTTCCACCGGCTTCCTGCGTGTTTCATGCCCCAACGCCGCAATCCATGTTCGGTTCCGTCAAGTTCACGTCCAGAAGAATTTTTTCGGTGTCGCCGATGGAACCATCAGGGACTTGGCGCGTTGGGGTCGCAGAAGCATGCGTAAAGCAGAGGGAGTGAGCCATATGCTTGAAGGGGAAGTGGTCGATCTGTCGGCAACCGTTGCCCGTGAGTTGCCATATCTGCGCCGCTATGCCCGCGCCTTGACCGGAAACCAGACCAGTGGCGACCGCTACGCCGTGGCCGTGCTGGAAAGCATCGTTTCGGAACCCGACCTGCTGGTTGGCCATGCTGACGCGAAGCTGTCGCTCTTTTCGGTCTTCCATTCGATCTGGGCCACCTCGGGCGCGCCCGTTGCCGAGGCGGAAGACATGCTTGCGATGGCGGCGCAGACCCATCTGGCGGGCCTGACGCCGAATTCTCGCGAGGCCTTGCTTCTCAACACCATCGAAGGCTTTTCGGTTCCCGATGTCGGCGCGATCATGGGGGTTGGCCCCGATGAGGCCGCGCATCTGATCGACGTGGCCCTGCGCGAGATGGAGCGGTCGGTGCGCGGGTCGGTTCTGGTGATCGAGGACGAAGCGATCATCGCCATGGACATCGCGGCCATCGTCGAGGGCATGGGCCACCGGGTGACCGGAACCGCCCGCACCCACCGCGAGGCCGTCCGACTGGCTGCATCCGACCGGCCCGACCTGATCCTGGCCGACATCCAGCTGGCTGACAATTCGTCGGGGATCGAGGCAGTAAGCGAGATCGTGGCGCAGTTCGGCGACCTGCCGGTCATCTTCATCACCGCCTATCCCGAACGGCTGTTGACCGGCGAGCGCCCGGAACCGGCTTTCCTGATCAACAAGCCCTACACCGAGGAACAGGTGCGATCCGCCGTCAGCCAGGCGATGTTCTTTTCCTCGACCGAGACGCTGCGCCCCTGATCCGGACCGGCGTCGCGCGATCTGCGGTGCCGGGTCTGCTTCCCGAGGTCCAGCCACGGGTTAAGATCCTGGTGACCGCGGGCGAGGCCCTTCCTGCGCCTTAGCAGGACCTCCTGCCGGTTCATTGCGAGGCGCTGGCGCGGCGTGTTTTTGCCGACCCTTTCGCCGGTGCGGAAAAGTCGGAACCATCCCAGCCCCCATACGTTTTCCCGTCACAGGCGATGTCGTGTGACGTCGCATCAACACTATGACAAGACAGGAGAATTACCATGAAAGCCTTGCTCTTTTCAACCGCTCTGGCGGGAGGTTTCGCACTGCCTGCACTGGCGCAGGATGCTGCAATGTCGCCTTTCCAGGCCGAAGCCGCGGGCCCTGCAGCCTATGCGTCGGAAATCATCGGCGCGCGGGTCTATGTCAGCGAAGCCTCGATTGACGCTGACGCCTATTCGGGCGTTCAGGAGGGCTGGAACGACGTTGGCGAAGTGAACGACGTGCTTCTGGGCCGTGACGGAACGGTTGACGCCGTGCTGGTCGACATCGGGGGCTTCCTCGGGATCGGCGAGCGTCAGGTTGCCGTCGACATGGCGGCACTGAAGTTTGTGCAGGACGATGCGACCGATGCCGACGACTGGTTCCTGGTGCTGCAGTCCGACCGGGCTACGCTGGAAGGCGCGCCGGAGTATCTGCGGCCCGCGATGGGCGACCAGGCTGCCGCCACCGACACCGACAAGGGCGGCCTGGAAAACGTGCCGGTCGTGAACGAAGCGATCAGCGATACCGCTGAAGCCGCGCCGGACGCGACGGTTGTTCCGGAAGGCACCGACATGGCCGCAGCTCCGGCTGATGGTTCGATGGCGCTGCCCGAAGGCTACACTGCCCTCGGTGCTGAGGCTCTGACCGCCGAAACCCTGACGGGTGCGGACGTCCGCGATGCCTCGGACGCGTCGATCGCCGAGGTCAGCGACCTCGTCCTCTCGGCCGAAGGCCAGGTGACCGACGTGGTTCTGGATGTCGGCGGTTTCCTCGGGATGGGCGCCAAGTCGGTTGCCATTCCGATGGATCGTCTGACCGTGGCCCAGACCGAAGGCGGTGCGGTGCGCGTGTGGGTCAACATGACCAAGGAAGAGCTTGAGGCTCTGCCGGAATACAAGGCCTAAGGCTTTGTAGCGAAAAGAATGGCCCGCGTCGTCCGATGGACGGCGCGGGCTTTTTCCTGTCAGACGAAACTGCGGATCGTGGCGATGGCGCCGTCCAGTGCCTTGCCCTCTTCGTCCTTCAGCGCCGCCTCGCGCAGTCTGGCGGCCCATGGGGCAGCGTCGTCGCGGTTTTGCACCAGGTCGATGGCGGCAAGGACCCGGTCGAACTTGGACAGGCCCCGCGTATGGGTGTCCGAGTAGCCCTTGATCAGGCGGCGGCAGCGGATGACCTCCACCGCAAGGTCGTAGTTGTGCGGCAGGTAGGTCAGCGCAGTTTGCAGCCAGCGGTCGAGATGGGCCATTTCGGTCGCGTGGCGCAGGGATTTCAGCCGCCAGCCTTTCAGCCCGCCCAGGATGTGCAGCATCAGGAAGCCCCGGAGGGAGTCTGTGCGCAACCGGCGGCCCTTGTTGAACAGCCGGTCGATCAGCGCCATACGGCGGGGATTTGCGGCCCACCGCGCGCCCATCTTGGCGGGGAGGAGGGAGACCAGTTCCTCGGCCCTGGGGTGCAGGAATTCGGTGACATGCATCAGCTTGTCTTCTGCCCCCATCTCGCCCGCGATGCGGGTCATGCGGGCGGCGCGGGTCTTTTCGTCGGCGACGCGGATGATGTCGTCATAGGCCATGGCGTTGGCGAGGTGCTTGGCCGCCTCGCGCGTCAGGTCAAAGGGCGCGCGGTCTTTCGTCAGGATGGTGTCCAGCCGGTCGAGGTAGGTGCGCCCGTATGCGAGGTCCTGGAAGTCGACGACCTTGCGCAGGCCGGGGTGGGCGAGGGCGGCGACCTCGGGCGGCAAGCTGTCGATGCGGGTGGTGAGCGCGACCCATTCGGCGAGGAGTTTGGCGGGGCCTTTTGGGACGTCGTTGCGCGGGGCGGGTTGGGTTGGCGTGGCTTTCGGTGTGCCATTGCGAGCGGCTTCGTAACCAGCGGCGAAGGCTTTCAGGGACGGCTCCACACCCTTGCCACCCTTTGCAATGGCGGCCTCGAAAGCCTGACGCGGGAAGGGGAGGACTTCTGCGGCGGCGAGCGCTCCGAACAGGCTGGCCGAGATGACAGAGCCTTGGGCCAGAGCCAGCGCGTCGAAGTCGGCGGCGATGGTGCGGCGAGCGGCGATGTC
>JBGSVS010000026.1:0-3630 GCA_041752895.1 Tabrizicola sp. | reverse complement strand
AGGTCGCCGCGCTCGATCGTGCCCAAGGTCTGCGCCGCCTCGCGCGCCCAGATGCCGGACAGACAGTCGGCCTGCAGCTCGACCCGCACCGAGATCGCATTCGATTCCTCCTGGCTGACCTGCTGGCGGACCTGGTTGGCCTTGCCGAGGATGCCGAGTTCGTTCTGCACGTGATGACCGATCTCGTGGGCCACGACATAGGCCGCCGCGAAGTCGCCCCCTGCCCCGAGCCGTTCGTGCAGCGTCGTGAAAAAGGCGGTGTCGAGGTAGACCTTCTTGTCGGCCGGGCAGTAGAAGGGGCCCGTCGCTTCGGACGCGCCACCGCAGGCGGACCGGGTCGCTTCCTTGAAAAGGACCAGCGTGGCAGGCTTGTAGGCCGTGCCCAGCTGTTCCTGGAACACGCGGGTCCAGATTTCCTCGGTATCGGCGAGGACGACCGACACGAACTCGCCCTCGGCGCGGTCGTTGGCGGTCAGCTCGGCCGGGGCGCTGGTCTGGGTCCCCCCACCGCCGGTGCCCAGAAGCTGGCTGGGGTCCACTCCGAGGAACATCGCGATCAGGAAGACGACGATGGCCCCGACGCCGCCGACGCCCGCGACCTGCCCACCACCGATGCGGCGGCGGTCCTCGACGTTGTTGCTTTGCTTGCGACCGCGCCATTCCATGTCGTCACCCCTTCAGACCAAGCCGGTGTCCACGCGGGACATCCGGACAAACCCATGTAATTCAGCACCTTGGCTGCGGACAGTCACGAATCCTTAACCAGTCCGTCCAAGGCCTTTGCGGAAATCCTATCCCCTGTGCAGCCAGTTCGGAAGCGTGAAAGCAACGCCCCTGGGGCTGCGACTGTGCACCCTCTTTCCCTTCCCGCCGCCCGGACCTATGGTCTCGCCGCAATCCGACGCGTCCACCGTGAGTCCAAATGACCTTGTCCCGCACGACCCTGATCCTTCTTGCAACCCTCGGCTCGGCGGGCCTGCTGGGTGGCGCCTTTGCCTTCCAGCACATCGGCGGCCTTGCACCGTGCCAGCTGTGCCTTTACCAGCGTTGGCCGCATGCCGCAGCAATCCTGATCGGGATCATCGCGCTGGCGACCGGTTGGCGCGACCTTGCATGGTTTGGCGCATTGGCAGCGCTTGCCACGGCGGCCATCGGCGTCTTCCATGTCGGCGTCGAGCAGCTGTGGTGGGAAGGTCTGGCCACTTGCACCGCAGGCTCGATCGAGGGGATCTCGACGGCCGATCTTCTGGACCCGACCAAAGACGTCGGCGACGTCGTGCGCTGCGACGAGATTGCGTGGTCGCTCCTCGGTATCTCGATGGCGGGCTGGAATGTCATCCTGTCGCTGATCTTTGCCGGGCTTTGGGTCAAGGCCGCGCGGACGGCCTGACCTGAGCCCCGCCGCGACTTAGCCGCACAGCCGCTGGTGTTCCTGGATCGCAAAGCGGTCAGTCATCCCGGCGACGTAATCGGCAACCACGCGGGCAAGCTGCGTCTCGTCCTTCGCGGCGGCGACATCGGCGTGCCATTCGGGCGGCAAGAGGTCGGGCTGTTTCAGGAAGAGCGGAAACAAGTCATCGACCATCCGCGTGACTTCGGCCCGGACCGCCATCACGCTGGGCGCACGGTACATCCGGTGGAAGAGGAAACTGCGGACGGCTTTCAGTTCCTGGTAGAGCGGCTTCGAAAAGCGGATCACCGTGGTGCCCATATGGCGGATGTCATCGACCGACTTCGGCTGAGCTGAGGTCAGCCGGTTCTGGGCGACGGCGATCACGTCCTCGACCATCCGACCAAAGACGCGGCGCAGGGCCTCGTGCCGACGGCGCATCTTGTCGAGACCGGGATAGGTGCGGTCCACCTCCTCGAAGGCGGGGCCGGTCACGGGCAACTCCATCAGGTCGACTTCGGTGAAAAGACCGGACCGCAACCCGTCATGCAGGTCATGGTGCGAATAGGCGACGTCATCGGCGATTGCGGCCACCTGCGCTTCGGCTGACGCGTGAGTGTCAAGCTTGAGGTCCCATTGCGCGTTCACTTCGGCCAGGGCGTATGGGAGCGGTCCGTCATGCTTGGCGTCGGCATTCGGGCCAGTCACCGGACCATTGTGTTTTGCAATGCCTTCAAGGGTTTCCCAGGACAAGTTCAACCCGTCGAAATCGGCGTAGTGCCGTTCCAGCCGGGTCACGATCCGCAAGGCCTGGGCATTATGGTCAAAGCCGCCATGGGGGGCCATCAGCCGCTCCATCGCGTCTTCGCCAGTATGGCCGAACGGGGTGTGGCCGAGGTCATGCGCCAAAGCCACGGCTTCGGCGAGGTCGGTGTTCAAGCCCAGGACCCCGGCGATGGTCCGGGCCACTTGCGCGACCTCGATCGTGTGGGTCAGGCGGGTGCGGTAGTAGTCGCCCTCATGTTCGACGAAGACCTGAGTTTTGTGCTTGAGCCTGCGGAAGGCAGAAGAATGGATGATCCGGTCCCGGTCGCGCTGAAACGGCGAGCGGAAGGACGAGAGCCGTTCGGGCCAGAGACGCCCACGGCTGGCGTCAGGTTGGCAGGCAAAGGGTTGCAGCATGGGCTGTCCTAACGGGCTGTCCTTGTGAGACGCGGTCAGGTCCCATATATTTGCCGGACACGCCGAAGGATACGGGAACAGTCATGGAACTGACGCTGCCGCCGAAAGTCACCGATCGCGCCTTTGCCCGTCTGGCCGAGATCGCCGAGGCCACGGGCGAGGTGAAGCCCCTGCGCGTGGCGGTGGACGGTGGCGGTTGTTCGGGCTTTCAGTATTCGATCACGCTGGACGCGCCTGCGGCCGATGATCTGGTGCTGGAAAAGGACGGGCAAAAGGTTGTCGTCGATCAGGTCAGCCTGCCCTTCCTGTCAAATGCGGTGATCGATTTCACCGACGAGCTGATCGGCGCGCGCTTCGTGATCGAGAACCCGAACGCCAAATCGAGCTGCGGCTGCGGCACAAGTTTTTCGCTGTAGCCCCTCGCCGCGTTGCGGCAGAGCACTAGCTTTCGCCGCAGCGGGCGATTGAGGGACAATCCATGCGTATCCTGATGCTGGGCTCGGCGCCGATGGCGGCGCAGGCGGCCATTTGGTCAAGGCAGCCCTTTGACCTGGTGCTGGCGATCAACAACGCCTGGCGCATCCGGGCCGACTGGGACGTGGCGATCCATCCTTTCGACTTTCCGGTCGAGCGGCAGGCCGTCGCCAGGCCGGGGCAGCGGGTGGTCACCGAAACCGAGTTCGTCCCGGCGCAGAATGCCTACGGTGGGTTTGTCTACGCTGGCGCAACAATGGCCTTCACGGCGGCCTACTGGGCGCTGCACGCCCTGCAACCCAAGGTGGTCGCGGTCTATGGCTGCGACATGCACTATCCGAAGTCGGGGCCGACGCATTTCTATGGCGCGGGGACGCCGGACCCGCTCCGGGCGGATGTGACGTTGCGGAGCCTGGAGGCCAAGGCGGCGCGGCTGATGCTTCTGGCGGCGCGGCAGGGCTGTGCGATGGTGAACCTGTCGACGGGGCCGTCGCGGCTGGTCTTTCCGCGGGCGACGCGGGACAGCCTGACCGGGGCGCTGCCGTGTGCTGGCTGTCCAGAGTTGGTCAACCGGGCGCTGGAGA
>JBGSVS010000025.1:0-1648 GCA_041752895.1 Tabrizicola sp. | reverse complement strand
CCGCCCGCCGCGCCGAGGCGCTGACCTCGATTGCGCGCGACCCGACCGCCGAGGCGCTGGCTCCGCTGCGCGCCTCACTGGCGACGGAGGAGGACCCGGCGCTGAAGGCGCAGAAGGAGCGGCTGGAGCACTTTCTGACCTTGCGCTTCGACCCTGATCCCGCAGCCCGCTTGGCCGCCATCGAAAGCCTCGGCGCGGACATCTCGCTGGACACCCGCGGGGCGCTGAACCCGTTGGTGACCACCACACGCGCGGCCTTTTCAAGCGAGCCCGAGGGTAACGTCGCCCGCGAGTTGGTCATCGGCCGCGACCTGACCGATATCGAGGCGTATGACCTTCTGGTCGTAGCGGGCCTTGCCCCGGCGCGCCTGACCCTAGAGGAGCAGCGCGCCGCCTTGGTGGCGAACATCGCCAACAGCAATGTTGGTGGCATCCCCGTGGCCGAGCTGAACAGCCAGGACGCCCGTAACCGCGCCTACACAGCGCTGGAGGTTGCGGGGGCCGTTCCCACCGCCGCCACGGATGACGAGGTGGCCGCTGCGCTCGCCGCACACCGCTTCTTTGACATCTACGCCGAGCCTGACGCCACTGTCACCGGCGCCGCAGACCAGGCCCTTACTGCCATCGACCGCAGGGTTGCCGCGATGCAGGCCGCCGACCTTGGGCTGGACGCGCTGTCGCTGGCCGCGATCTACTTTCTGGCCGCCATCGGCCTAGCCATCACCTTCGGCGTGATGGGGGTCATCAACATGGCCCATGGCGAGTTCATCACGCTGGGTGCCTACACCGGGTTCGTGGTCCAGCTTCTGGTGCCGGACTACACGCTATCGCTGCTGATCGCGCTGCCCCTCGCCTTCGCCGTGACCTTCGCCGCCGGGGTCGCGATGGAAAGGCTGGTGATCCGCCACCTTTACAAGCGCCCACTGGAGACGCTTTTGGCGACCTTCGGCATCTCGATCGCGCTGCAGCAGATCCTGAAGAACGTCTTCGGGACACAGGCCCGCCCGCTGACGGCGCCGGGCTGGCTGGACGGGGCTTTGGAGTTCAACGACGTCGTCTCGATCAGCTACATCCGGATCGCGATCTTCGTGCTGGCGCTGATCTTCCTTGGGTTCTTCCTCTACCTGATGAAGCGCACCCGTCTGGGCCTTGAGGTCCGCGCGGTGACGCAGAACCCCACCATGGCGGCCAGCATGGGGATCAACCCGGACCGGATCAACATGCTGACCTTCGGCCTTGGGTCCGGCATCGCGGGCATCGCCGGGGTCGCCATCGGGCTTTACGCCAAGGTCACCTCGGAAATGGGGGCCGACTACATCGTGCAGTCGTTCATGACCGTGGTCGTGGGCGGCGTCGGCAACGTCTGGGGCACGCTGGCCGGGGCCACGATGATCGGGTCGCTGCAGAAGGTGATCGAGTTCCTGAACCCATCGAACACGCTTGCCGCGCAGACCTACATGATCCTGTTCATCATCCTTTTCATCCAGTTCCGGCCCCGGGGCATCATCGCCCTACGCGGCCGCGCGGCGGGGGATTGAGCCATGCATCTGTTCCTGACGGCAAGATTGGAGCGCGTTACCTCTACCCTGTGGAAAGGGGATGGAGGGCTGCCCGACGACACGCGCAACGCCTCTTCCGGTAGCCCCCC
>JBGSVS010000024.1:0-10309 GCA_041752895.1 Tabrizicola sp. | reverse complement strand
GCCTGATCCACTGGGCGGGGATCGAGGGGGTGCAGCAAGCCGTCGTTGACGCCCTGATGCGCGCCTATTGGACGGAAGGCCGCGATATCGGCGACCTTGCCACGCTTGCCGACATCGCAGGCGAAAACGGCATGGACCGGGCGGCGACCCTGCGCCTTCTGCAGTCGGACGCCGACGCCGACGACATCGCCGCCCGCGACCAGGACGCCCGCCAAAAGGGCGTGAACGCCGTCCCGACCTTCCTCATCGCCCAGCAGTATGTGGTCAGCGGCGCGCAACCTCCCGAGACCTGGGGCAAGGTCATCGAGGAACTGGCGGGCCGCGCCGAGTGATGCAGTCCCGTCCCTCCCAGGCCGAATTCGTGGCGCTTATCGCCATGCTGTTTGCCACCATCGCGATCTCGATCGACGCGATGCTTCCTGCATTGCCAGAGATAGCCGCAACGCTTTCGCCGGACGCCCCCAACGCAGCCCAACTTGTCGTCACCAGCTTCGTGCTGGGCATGGGGATCGGCACGCTTTTCACCGGCCCCCTGTCTGACGCTTTTGGCCGCAAGCGCGTGATCCTTGTCGGCTCGGGCCTTTACGGCCTTGCCGCGCTGGCCTGCTACTTCGCCCCAAGCCTTGAAATCCTTCTCGCCGCGCGCCTTTTGCAGGGCCTCGCCGCCGCCGCACCCCGCACTGTCGCCATCGCCATGGTTCGCGACCTCTACTCTGGCCGCGAGATGGCCAAGATCATGTCCTTCGCGATGATGATCTTCACCATCGTCCCCGCACTTGCCCCCCTGATGGGCCAGGGCGTCATCGCCTTGGGCGGCTGGAAATCGATCTTTCTTGCCTACATCCTCTTTTCGGGCCTCTGCATGCTCTGGCTCGGCCTCCGCCAGCCCGAGACCCTTTCGCCGGACAAGCGCCGCCCGCTTCACCTGGGCGACCTCTGGCGCGGCACACGTGAGCTGTTCACCCATCGGATCATTCTTGTCTCGACCCTTTTGCAGACCCTGACCCTTGCCAGCCTTTTCGCCACCCTATCCAGCCTGCAAGGCATCTTCGAACGGCAGTTCGACCGGGCCGAGACTTTCCCGCTCTGGTTTGCGGTCATCGCCGTTGCCTCGATGGGCGGCAGTCTGCTGAACAGCCGTATCGTGATGACCCTTGGCATGCGCCGGGTCGTGCAGCGGACCTACGCCGCAATGCTGGTTCTGTCATTGGTGGCGCTGGTTACGCTTGGCAGCGGCCTTTTACCGGGCAACTTCAGCTTCGCCATGCAACTGGCTTGGTGCATTGGGCTTTTCTCGATGATGGGCCTTACGATGGGCAACCTCAATGCGCTGTCGATGGAGCCTGTGGGCCATATCGCCGGGCTTGCCGCTTCGGTCATCTCGTCCTTGGCAACGGTCGGCTCGGTGATCCTTGCGATCCCGGTGGGTCTTGCTTTCAACGGCACCTCGACGCCGCTTCTGATCGGCGTCACTGTCCTTACCGGGCTTAACCTCGTCCTGTCGTTGAAAACCCTTGGCGAGCCGCGCAGCTAGGCCTTCTTCCCGGCCTTCACCACCTCGGCCAGATCGCGCGCGATGTTGAAGGCGCCCTTGATCCGGTCGGACTCGGTCTTCATCTCGCCGGTCAGGATGATCTTGTTGCCGTTCACCCGCGCCGCGCCACCTTGCGCCTTCAGGAAATCCACCAGCCCCGCCGGATTGGCGAATTTGTCGTTGTGAAACTGGATCGTCGCGCCCTTCGGGCCAGCATCCAGCCGGGAAACCCCCGCCCGCTTGCACATCGCCTTGATCCGGACGATCAGCATCAGCGTGTTGACCTCTTTCGGCAGCGGACCGAACCTGTCGATGAGTTCAGCCGCAAAGCCTTCCAACTCGACCTTCGACGTCAGCGAGGACAGGCGTCTATACAGACCCAGCCGGATATCGAGGTCGGGTATATACGTTTCCGGGATCATCACCGGCACGCCAAGGTTCAGTTGCGGCGACCAGTCGTCGTCGATGGCTGACAGCCCCTGCAACTCACCCGATTTGATCTTGGCGATCGTTTCCTCAAGCATGTGCTGATACAGTTCATAGCCCACCTCGCGGATGTGACCCGACTGTTCCTCGCCCAGCAAGTTCCCCGCTCCCCGCAAGTCAAGGTCGTGGCTGGCGAGGTTGAACCCGGCCCCGAGGCTGTCGAGACTGCCCAACAACCGGAGCCGCTTTGTGGCTTGCGGCGTCAGCGGCGCGCGGGGTTTCGTCGTCAGGTAGCAATAGGCCCGCGTCTTCGACCGTCCGACCCGCCCCCGGATCTGATACAGTTGTGACAGGCCAAACATGTCTGCCCGGTGGACAATCATGGTATTCGCCGTGGGAATATCCAGGCCACTTTCAACAATCGACGTGGCCAGCAGCACGTTGTACTTGCCGTCATAGAACTGGTTCATCCGGTCGTCGAGATCGCCCGCCGCCAGCTGCCCGTGCGCGATGACATAAGACGCCTCGGGCACATGAGTTTTCAGGAAGTCCTCGATCTCGGGCAGATCGGCGATGCGCGGCACCACGTAGAAGGTCTGTCCGCCCCGGAAGCGTTCGCGCAGGATTGCCTCGCGGATCGTGATTGTGTCGAATTCGGAAACGTAGGTCCGGATCGCCAACCGGTCCACCGGGGGCGTCGCGATGATTGACAGGTCGCGCACCCCGGCCAGGGATAGCTGCAAGGTTCGCGGGATCGGCGTCGCGGTCAGTGTCAATACATGGACCTCGGACCGCATTTCCTTCAGCCGTTCCTTGTGAACCACCCCGAAGTGCTGCTCCTCGTCGATGACCAGCAGGCCCAACTTTTTGAAAGCGATCCCCTTGGCCAGAAGCGCATGGGTCCCCACGACGATATCCACCTCACCCGCTGCCATTGCGGACCGGGTCGCATTGGCCTCTTTCGCTGGAACAAAGCGCGACAAAGGCTTGACAGATATGGGAAATCCGCGAAATCGTTCGACAAAGCTGCGGTAGTGCTGCCGCGCAAGCAAGGTTGTCGGGCAGATCACGGCGACCTGCATGCCCGACAAGGCCGCCACGAAAGCCGCCCGCATCGCAACCTCGGTCTTGCCGAAGCCCACGTCGCCTACGACCAGCCGGTCCATGGGTGAGCCCTTTTCCAGGTCCGCCACCACATCGGCAATCGCCGTCAACTGGTCGTCGGTCTCCTGATACGGAAACCGCGCCGCGAAGGCCTCCCAGATCGAATGCGGGGCTTCAAGGATCGGCGCGTGACGCAAGGCGCGTTCCGCCGCGACCCGCATCAGCCGGTCGGCGATTTCCTTGATCCGCTCTTTCAGCTTGGCCTTCTTCGCCTGCCAGGCACCGCCACCAAGACGGTCGAGCAATCCCTCCTCGTGCCCATAGCGGCTGAGAAGCTCGATGTTCTCGACCGGCAGGTAAAGCTTTGCGTTCTCGGCATATTCCAGCATCACGCAGGCATGCGGAGCCCCCAGCGCAGTGATCGTCTCGATTCCGAGATAGCGCCCGACCCCGTGTTCGACATGCACCACCAGGTCGCCAGGCGACAACGTATCGACCTCGCGCAGGAAGTTGTCGGCCTTGCGCTTGCGACGCGGCTTGCCGACCAGCCTTTCGCCCAGCACATCCTGCTCGGAAATCACCGCAAGGCCGGGGGCGACGAACCCCGCCTCCAGTGGCCAGACAACGAGGAACAGGCCGCCTTTGCCCTCCGGAATGGCGCGAAAATCGGCGATCTCTTGCGCGCCGGTCATGCCGTTGTCTGACAACAGGCCCTTCAACCGTTCGCGCGCACCGTCGGACCACGAGGCGATGACCACCTGACAGGTTTTTGCCAGCACTTGAACATGCTCGGCCAAGGCACCGAAAAGATTGATCTTCTCTTGCTGACGTTCCGGCGCGAAGTTGCGCCCGGCCCGCGCGCCTGCGTCCAGCACTCCGGGCCCGGGCGACTGCGGCAAGGGCGAAAGCTGCACCAGTCGATGCCCGGCGACCGCCTCTTCCCAAGCGGCATCAGTCAGATACAACTCCTCGGCCGGGACCGGCTTGTAGACCGTATCGATCCTCCCCTTGGCCCCCATGGCTTCGTGCCGAGAGTCGTAGCTGTCGAGGGTACCCTCCCACCGCGACAGCCGTGCAGGTGTCACCTGATCGTCAAGCAGGACCGAGGCACCGGGCAGGTAGTCGAAGATCGTCTCAAGACGTTCATGGAAGAACGGCAGCCAATGCTCCATCCCCTGGTGCTTGCGGCCTGCGCTGACGGCTTCATACAGCGGATCGTCGGTTCCCGCCGCGCCAAAGGAAATCCGGTAGTTCTGCCGGAACCGCGCAATGGCGGCCTCGTCGAGGATCACCTCGGAAACCGCTGAGAATTCGACTCTTTTCAGCTTTTCGGTGGTCCGCTGGGTTTCGGGATCAAAGCGCCGCGCCCCGTCCAGCACGTCGCCGAAAAAGTCGAGCCGGATCGGCCCCCCGCGCCCCGGCGGGAAGATGTCCACGATCCCGCCGCGCAGCGCGTAATCGCCGGGTTCAGCCACTGTAGATACAGGCGTGAAGCCCATCCGCGCGAGAAAGCCTTTAAGCCGCGCCTCATCCACACGGTCGCCGACCGTCGCCCGAAACGAGGCCGCCCGAACCACATCGCGCGAGGGCACCTTCTGCGTCGCTGCGTTCAACGTCGTAAGCAGCACAAACGGCCCCGGCATGCCATCGGCCAAGATGGCCAACGTCGCCATCCGCCGCGCCGAAATCTCGGGGTTCGGGCTTACCCGGTCGAAGGGCAGGCAATCCCAGGCCGGGAAGTCCAGCACCGCAACTTCGGGCGCGACCACCGCAAGGGCCACGCGCATCGCCTCGGCCCGCTTGTCGTCGCGCGCGACGTGCATGACGGGTGCACCGCGGCCAAGCTCGCGGACGAGGATACGGGCGTCGAACCCTTCGGGCGCACCGCCCATCAAGATGCGTTCGGTTGTCATCTGTCCCGGGTCCGTCGATCAGTTCAGGATCGATAGGCTGATGTTCAACCACGTGCCGTAAAGCGCCGTCACCGCGATCGAGATCATGCCAATGACCTGTATCACCCGGCGATGCACGATCAGCCGTCGTAATAGCGCATCCCCGCGGTTCGACCCGGCAGCGATGCGGCGGCATTCTATCACGCTAAGCCACAGCACGATGACAAGCGGACCAAGCAGAAGAAACAGGGCCTGTGCGAACTCGACGCCATAATAGAATGCAAGGACGGCAAGCGCCGACAGCCAGAAGCCAATCAGACCCACGAAAAAAAGTGCGCCGCTATCAACCACATGCAACAGGCGGTTGATGTTGATCCGGACAAGGTCTTCAACATCGGCAAGCACCTGGCCGCCCTCGCGTCGGGCGCGGTGGATCATGTCGTGCGGCACGCCAAGAACCCAGTGGCTGATCGAAGACCAAAGCACCGCCAGTGCGATCCAATACCACAGGTTCGAAAACGACCGAAGGTCGATCACCTCCAGCGCCAACTCGAAGACTTCCACCGCGTCCGGTCTCCTTGCCGAAAAGTCCCGCAGGCCCCAAGACCCAGCTTGAGGCGAATATCATTCCATGGCAGGCAGAAGGGCAAGCCGCAAGTCCCCGCATTGCGCGGGAAAGAAGGAGCCAGCCCATGCAGCCCATCCAGGCGCCCTACCCTCTGGGCCGTTTCCGCCGCCTGCGCCGCACCGGTGCCTTGCGGGCGCTGACCCAGGAAACCACGCTGACGGCGGGGGATCTGATCTGGCCGGTGTTCCTGTGCGACGGGACCGGCCAACGCCAGCCCGTGGCGTCCATGCCAGGGGTAGAGCGGTTGTCGCTTGAGCTTGTGGTCGAGGCCGCAGCACAGGCGCATGCGCTTGGCATTCCGGTGATCTGCCTTTTTCCCTACACCAACCCCTCGGTGAAGACCGCCGACTGCCATGAGGCATGGAACCCCGAAAACCTGACCAATCGCGCCATCCGGGCGATCAAGGCCCAGGTGCCGGACATCGCGGTGATGACCGACATAGCGCTTGATCCCTACAATGCGAATGGCCATGACGGGCTGGTGGTCGACGGGATCATCCTGAACGACGAGACGGTCGAAGCGCTGGTGAAAATGGCGCTGGCCCAGGCCGATGCGGGGGCGGATATTCTTGGGCCGTCGGACATGATGGACGGCCGGATCGGCGCGATGCGGGCAGCACTTGAGGCGGCGGGACACAAGGATACGGCGATCCTGTCTTACGCAGCTAAGTATGCCTCGGCCTTCTACGGACCGTTCCGCGATGCAGTGGGCGCGACGGGGGCGCTGAAGGGCGACAAGAAGACCTACCAGATGAACCCGGCCAACCGGGACGAGGCGCTGCGACTGGTTGCCCGCGATCTGGCCGAGGGCGCGGACATGGTGATGGTCAAGCCCGGGATGCCCTATCTCGACATCTGCGCGCGGGTGAAAGAGGCGTTCGGCGCGCCCACCTTCGCCTACCAGGTCTCGGGTGAATACGCGATGATCAAGGCTGCGGCCCAGAATGGCTGGATCGACGGCGAGAAGGCGATGGTCGAAAGCCTGATGGCCTTCAAGCGTGCGGGTTGTGACGGGGTCCTGACCTACTTCGCGCCCGTAGTTGCGCGCCTGTTGCGCAAAGGCTGATCAGCTTTCTGGCGGCAACACGTTCTTTTCGGCCTTTTTCTCCCACTTGCCGGACTCCTCGGACCAATACTGGGCCGGGTGACCGGCGTCGGTCATGGCCTTCCACTGGCTGCGCGCGGCTTGCAGGCGGTCCTGATCGTTCCCGTCAAAGAGAACCCAGACCCGCTCCATCGCCGCGATCTCGGTGTCGCTTGCTGTGGCCCCGTCTACCAACGCGAGGACCCGGGCCGCGTTCGCCGGCGACCCAAGGCCGATCAGCACCGGCTGATCCGCATCGTACGGACCGCCCTCCAGCCCATGCGGCACGAACCCCTCGTCACCGCTTTTCAGCCAGAGCGCCTGGTCCAGAACGTCCAGTGCCGCAGGATCTGTTCCCCGCACCATCACGCGCCAGCCTTGGGTCAGCGCGCGGGGAGCGTTGATGGCAAGCGTGTCGGCCGGGGCTGATTGCATCAGGTGGAAGAACATCACGGTGCCCATGGCGGTCCGCTCGTCGTGCGTCTTCGACTTCTCCTCGCTGTAGCTTCGCCCGCGAGGAGCGACGCGGAGCGAGCGAAGAGCGTCATGTCTCGAACCGGTCGCGGATCAGCCGGTCCAGCGCCATGACCCCCCAGCCGGTCGCCCCCTTCGGTGCCAGCACCGAGTCCGATTTCAGAAGTGCGGTTCCGGCGATATCCAGATGGATCCACGGCATGTCGGGCTTGACGAAGCGCTGCAGGAACTGGGCGGCGGTGATCGCGCCCCCGTCGCGGCCGCCGACGTTCATCATGTCGGCGATGCGCGATTTCAGCTTCGCGTCATAGGCGTCGCCCATCGGCATGCGCCAGGCACCCTCGCCCTCGGCCTTTGCGGCGGTAAGGAAGGCGTTGCAGAGGTCGTCGTTGTTCGAGAAAACCCCTGTGTTTTCATGGCCCAAGGCGACGATGATCGCCCCGGTCAGCGTCGCAAGATCCACCATTCCAGTGGGCTTGAACCGCTCCTGCGCATACCACATCACATCGGCCAGCACCAAACGCCCTTCGGCATCGGTGTTGATGACCTCGATCGTATCGCCCTTCATCGACTTCACGACATCGCCCGGCCTTTGCGCGCGACCATCGGGCATGTTCTCGACCAGCCCTACCAGACCCACGACATTTGCCTTGGACTTGCGCAAGGCAAGCGTCCGCATCACGCCCGCCACCACGCCCGCGCCGCCCATGTCCATCGTCATTTCTTCCATGCCGCCCGCGGGCTTGATCGAAATGCCGCCGGTGTCGAAGACCACGCCCTTGCCGATCAGCGCAAAGGGCGCTTCACCCTTCTTGCCGCCGTGCCATTGCATGACAACGACCTTCGACGGGCTTTCCGACCCCTGCCCCACGCCCAGAAGCGCACCCATGCCAAGCTTGGTCAGGTCCTCTTCCTCAAGGATCTCGACATCAAGGCCAAGCTCTTGCATCGCGGCAAGGCGGGCGGCGAAGTCATGCGTCGTCAGGACGTTGGCCGGTTCATTGACCAGATCGCGGGTGAAGAAGACCCCCTCGGCCACCGCGGCCATCGGGCTTGCGGCGCGCGCTACGGCCTCGGCGTTCGCGGCCATCACCGTCACCGGCCCCGGAGCAGTCTTGTCGCCAGTCTTGTGACTGTCGAAATCGTATGCCCGCATCGCAAGCCCGAACGAGATGTCAGCCGCGCGCGCATGTGCTTCGGCCAGGACCAGCGTGCCCTTGCTGCCATGCGCGCGACCGATGGCGGACCCCGCTTTGCGCGCCTGGGCCTGGTCGGCCTTCTTCGGCAGACGGATCAGTTGGACTGCCTCGGCAACTAGCCCCGTCGGAAAGGCTAGGTCAGCCCCGTCGCCGGGCTTGGTCTTGCCAAAGCTGTCCGACGCCAGCGCGCGCGACAAGGCACCCTTCGTCAGCCGGTCCAGCCGCCGGAACCCCGCGCTGGGTGGCTGGCCGGGTTCGGCCAGAACTGCGATGCGCCCCGTGTAGGTCGAAAGGGCCTCAAGATCGACGGATTGAAACTGGATCGGCAAAGGTTTCGGCATCATGCGCTCTTTCGTGGGATGGTCCTTGCGCCGCGGCGGCGGGATTGCGGGACGCTACAACCCTGCCCGCCGATTGGCCAGATAGCAGTTTTCGCCGCCGGGGAATTCCGTTAGGGTCCGCGCAACATGTTGTAGGGGCCGGGTCGGGCGTGTCTAGATTCGACAGATATCTCTTGTCGCAACTCCTCGCGCTGTTTGGCTTTTTTGCCCTGGTGCTGGTGGCGGTCTACTGGGTCAACCGGGCGGTCGGACTGTTTGACCAGCTGATCGGCGACGGGCAATCGGCGCTGGTGTTCCTGGAATTCTCGATCCTGACGCTGCCGAACGCGATCCGGCTGGTCCTGCCCGTGGCGGCCTTTGCCTCGGCAGTCTATGTCACCAACCGTCTGATGCAGGAATCCGAGCTTGTGGTGATGCAGGCCACCGGCTTTTCCGCCTTCCGCCTTGCCCGGCCCGTCCTTTACTTCGGGCTGACCGTGATGATCATGCAGGCGGTCCTGACCAATATTCTTGTCCCCGCCAGCCAGCGCATCCTGAACGAGCGGAGCGCCGAGATTTCGCAGAACGTGACCGCGCGCTTTCTGACGGCGGGAAAGTTCCTGCATCCGGCCACGGGGGTCACGCTTTACATCCGCGAGATCACGCCGACGGGTGAGCTTCTTGACCTCTTCCTGTCCGACGAACGCTCACCGACAGAACGTGCGATCCATTCGGCGCGCAAGGCGTTTCTGGTCCGGGGCGAGGTTGCGCCCAAGCTGGTGATGGTCGATGGGTCGACCCAGGCGCTGACCCGGGATGGGGCGCGGATGTCGGTGACGCGGTTTTCCGACTTCACGCTGGACCTTGCGGGTCTGATCTCGGACGGCGGCGGCGCCCAGATTGCGCTGAATGCACTGCCGACACGCCTGCTTCTGGCCGCCTCCCCCGAGGCGCAAGCCGCGACGGGGGCGGGCACGGCGCAATTGCTGGAGGAGGGGCACTCCCGGCTTGCTGCACCGCTTTTGTCCGTCGCGGCCCCGCTGATCGGCTTTGCTGCCCTGATGCTGGGCGGTTTCTCGCGCTTTGGCCTCTGGCGGCAGATGGCGCTGGCGGTCGGCCTGCTGATTACGCTGCAGCTGGTCTGGACCTGGTCAGGATCAGTGGCACTGACATCGGCTGGGACCTGGCCCGTGCTTTACGTGGGGCCGTTGGCCGGAATCGCGACGGCCGCCGGACTTCTGTGGTTCGCGCAGCGGCCACGACGGCGGAGGTCGCTGGCGTGACGCTGACCCTTTACATTGCGCGGCGATTCCTGGCGACGGTGGGCAAGGTCTTCTTCGTCTTCTTCGCCATCCTGATGCTGATCGACATGATCGAACAACTGCGCCGGTTTTCTGATGCCGGAGTGGGGCTTGCGGGCGCGGCCGAGCTTTCGCTCCTCAGTGTGCCCGAGACGCTTTACCGCATCCTGCCGCTGATCATCGTTATGGGGGCAATCGCCAATTTCCTTGGCCTTGCGAGGTCCTCGGAACTGGTCGTCGTTCGCGCGGCGGGCCGGTCGGGCCTGCGGTTCCTGATGACCCCGCTTCTGGTGTCGGTCGCCCTTGGCTTGCTGGCCGTCGCCGTGTTCAACCCGATCGTCGCCGCG
>JBGSVS010000023.1:0-11736 GCA_041752895.1 Tabrizicola sp. | reverse complement strand
CGGGTGGCGATTGCTCGGGCGATCCTGCGGGATGCGCCGATCCTGCTGCTGGACGAGGCGACTTCGGCGCTGGACGCCGAAAGCGAACGGCTGGTGCAGGCAGCGGTGGAAAAGCTGGCCGAGGGGCGGACGACGCTGGTTGTAGCGCACCGATTGGCCACGGTGAAACGCGCGGACCGGATCGTGGTTTTCGACCAGGGCCGGATCGTGGCGCAGGGCAAACATGATGCGCTGGTGGCGGAAGGCGGGCTTTACGCGCGTCTCGCCCGGCTGCAGTTCACCGAGGGGGCGGTCTGACGTCACGTCCTTGCGAACGGCCTTTGGACAAAGCGGCTTCACAAACGCACGGTCGTCCCCCATCTTTCCCTGAAGCCTGCGGCTACAGTGGGCACTAGGGGAGGATCCGATGACCACATTCGCCACCGCTGCGGACCTGCGCGCCATCGAGGCGGAAATGTCCTGGGCCGACCGGGGTCAGGCCCGATCGATCTACGACTACCTGACGCGCGCGAAAACCGCGCACGGCGCACGCCCCGCGATCAGTTACCAGCTGCTGTCCGGGCCCGAGACGAAAAAGGTCACCCTCACCTGGGCCGAGCTTCACGCGCAGGTGACGCAGGCGGCCAACCTGTTCCGGTCGCTGGGGGTGGGCGAGAAGGACGTGGTCGCCTTCATCCTGCCGAATGCCATGGACACGGTCGTCACGCTTTTGGGCGGCGCGGTGGCGGGAATCGTGAACCCGATCAACCCGCTTATGGAACCCGAGAAGATCAGCGCGATCCTGCGCGAGACCGGGGCCAAGGTCGTCGTCACGCTGAAGGCATTCCCGAAGACTGACCTTGCGCAGAAGGTAAGCGAGGCGGTGCAGTTCGCGCCCGGGGTCAAGACCGTGCTTGAGGTCGACCTTGTGCCCTATCTTTCAGGGCTGAAGAAGATCATCGTCCCCTGGATCCGCCCGAAGAACCCGTCTCAGCACACGGCCAATATCAAGGACTTCCGGGCCGAGATGACCCGGATGCCCGCCGACAAGCTGACCTTCACCGACCGCACCGAAGACCATGTCGCCGCCTACTTCCACACCGGCGGCACCACCGGCATGCCCAAGGTCGCCCAGCACAAGGCCAGCGGCATGATCTACAACGGCTGGCTTGGGTCGCGGCTCTTGTTCCAGCCGACCGACGTGGTGTTGTGCCCGTTGCCCCTTTTCCACGTCTTTGCCTGCTATCCGATCCTGATGTCGATGATCGGGTCAGGCGCGCATGTCGTCTTCCGACCCCGCAGGGCTATCGCGGCGAGGGCGTCTTCGACAACTTCTGGAAGCTGATCGAGCGCTACAAGGTGACCTACATGATCACCGTGCCCACGGCGCTGGCCGCCCTGATGCAACGCCCGGTCAATGCCGATATCTCCAGCCTGAAGAACGCGTTTTCCGGGTCCTCCCCCCTGCCGATCGAGCTTTACAACCGCTTCAAGAAGGAAACCGGGATCGAGATCGTCGAAGGCTATGGCCTGACCGAGGCGACCTGCCTGGTGTCCGTCAACCCGCCGGGCGGGACCAAGAAGATCGGGTCGGTCGGCCTGATGTTCCCCTACACGCAGGTCCGCATCCTGACGTCGCAGGGCGCCATCGGGTTCCGCGAATGCGCCGTGGACGAGGTGGGCGAGATCTGCATTTCGAACCCCGGGGTCTTTGAAGGCTCGACCTACACCGAGGCCGACAAGAACCGCGAGCTGTTCGCCGAGGGGCGCTTCCTGCGCACCGGTGACCTCGGCCGGATCGATGCCGAGGGCTATCTCTTCATCACCGGGCGCGCGAAGGACCTCATCATCCGGGGCGGCCACAACATCGACCCCGCTGTGATCGAAGAGGCTCTGATGGGCCATGAGGCGGTGGGCTTTGTCGGTGCGATTGGCCAGCCAGATGCCCATGCGGGCGAATTGCCCTGCGCCTATGTCGAACTGGTCAAGGGCTCGACTGCCACGGTGGATGACCTGATGGCCTATGCGGCAAAGCACATCCATGAACGCGCGGCGGTGCCGAAGCACCTGGAAATCCTGGCCGAACTGCCGAAGACCGCCGTCGGCAAGGTGTTCAAGCCCGACCTGCGCCGCCTGGCGATCACCCGGACCTACGACGCAGCCCTCGCTGAAGCTGGCATTCCTGCACGGGTCGCCGTGGTGGTCGAGGACAAGAAGCGTGGGCTTGTCGCCCAGCTGCAGAAGTCGGGTCCGGTCGAAGATGCCGCCGTTGGGACAGTGCTTGGCCAATTCTCCAACCCGTGGGAATGGGCGGCCTGACCCCGCACTTGTCCAGACTCTGCCTTTTGGATGACAACAAGATTCATTTGCGTGAATCGTCGCCAAAAGCGACAAGGATCAGAAATTGACCTGAGGGATTGGACGATGAAGGCACGGATGGGATGGGCAGCCGCTTTGGTGCTGGCTTCGGTCGCGGGCGTGGGTGCGCAGGAATCCGAAGTCCTGTTCTCACACAAGCATTGGGAGGTCTCGATCGTCGGTTGGGATGACGGATCGGTCGGTTGTGTGGCCGAAGTTAAGGCTCCGGGCGAAAGCTTCTCGATCTGGACCTTCCCGGACGGCGCGGTGCAGCTGCAGTTCTACTCCACTGCCTGGGAGTTCGGCGAAGGCCAGACAGCCGACCTTGGCGTGCAGATCGACCGCCGCGCGCCGTGGAGCCTGACCGGGGCCGAGAGCTTTACCAGAACTCGGTGCTGTTCTACCTGCCCAGCAGCGATGCAGGCGGCGATTTCATCGGGGAGGTCGCGCGCGGCAACCGCCTTTATCTGCGGTCGGACGACGGGTCGGACGTGCAGAACTATTCGCTCTCTGGCTCCAGCGCCTCGATCGGTGCGCTGGTCGATTGCGGCGACGTGATCACCAACAAGAAGCCGGGCAATCCGTTCAACTAGCCGCGTCGGTATCCATCCAGATCGTGACAGGCCCATCGTTGACAAGGCTGACAGCCATGTCCGCGCCAAATTGGCCGTTCGCAACGGGCACGCCTTCGGCAGCTAGCGCGCGGGAAAAGTGCAGATATAGCGCCTCGCCAATCGCGGGCGGGGCGGCGGTCGAGAAACCGGGGCGGTTCCCGCGCAGATCGGCCGCAAGGGTGAACTGGCTGACCACCAGCGCGCCGCCCTCGATGTCCTTTACAGACAGGTTCATCTTGCCCTGGTCGTCCTTGAAGATCCGCAGCTTGGCGATCTTGGCAGCCAGCCGTTCGGCTTGTGCTTCGGTGTCTCCGGCCATCGCGCAGACCAGGATCAGCAGACCCTGGCCAACCTGACCGATCCGCTCGGCACCGACGTGGACCTGCGCTTCGCTAACCCGCTGAAGGACGGCTCTCACAGCTCGTTTGCCCAGGGCGGGTTCGCCCCGGCGCGGCTGACCGTGACGGCGGCAGCGCGGGTGCCAAGCGACAGGGCTTCGGACAGGGTTGCATCGGGCAGGCTGGAAAGAGCGGTCTTGGTCAGCACACCCGCCTGATGCAGGGCAGCAAGGACGCCCGCGTTGAACGTGTCGCCTGCACCGACAGTGTCGACAACCGCAACCTTTTGCGCGGAAACGAAGATATCCTGCGTCGGAGTGACCGCCCGCGCGCCATTCGCGCCTTCGGTGATGAAGACGACCTGCGGCCCCTTGGCCAGGATCCCCCGCGCCAGAGCCGTCAGATCGCCCTGTCCCTCCAGCCAGTGCAGGTCCTCGTCCGAAAGCTTGACGATATCTGCGCGGGCGACCATGCGTTCAATCCTGGCGCGGTACTCGGTCTCTTTCCCGGCGATGAAACCGGGGCGGATGTTGGGGTCGATCATTGTGACGCGGGTGCCGGCCTCACGGGCCTGCAGTGCTTCATAGGTGGTGGCGGCGGGATCATTGACCAGGCTGATGCCGCCGAAGAAGAGCGTCGAAATGTCGTTCGGAAGGGTTGGGAGCTGGTCCGTCGACAGCATCCGCCCCGCCGTCGCTTCATCGTAGAAGGCATAGGTCGCCTGACCGTTCACCAGCTTGACGAAGGCGACCGTCGTGGGGCGGTCAGACCGCGCGAGATAGCGGGTGTCGACCTTGGACGCAGTCAGGGTATCCGCCAGGATTTCCCCCAGCATGTCATTGGAAACGCCTGAGAAAAACGCCGACGGCGCGCCAAGTCTTCCCAGGGCGATCGCTGTGTTGAAAACGGCACCTCCGGCATAGGGGGCGAAGCAGGATTCGCCCTCGGTCGAGGTCCGGGGGAGCATGTCGATGAGGGCTTCGCCGCAGCTGAGAATCATGGTCGTCTCCCCCTGTGAGTTAACCGTTGTTAGCGCAAACAGCTTAAGCCGTGAAGAACTGTGTCAGGTTGGTTCGGATGCGGTCCAAAGGCGTCGCCCCGTTGGTGTCCGGAATGAAGGGCTGGCCGGTGATCTTTTCGAACGCCTCAATGTAGACTTTCGCGGTTTTCTCGATCATTTCCAAGGGGATATCGGGGATCTTGTCCTTGTAGGGATCACAGCGCGCGACGACCCAGGAGCGGATCACGTCCTTGTCGAAACTGGGGGGCCGGGTGCCGTTTTTCAGAGCGTTTTCATAGCCTTCCGCGATCCAGTAGCGGCTGGAATCGGGGGTGTGGATTTCGTCGGCGAGGAGGATGTTGCCCTCGGCGTCGGTGCCGAATTCGTATTTGGTGTCTACAAGGATAAGTCCTTGTTTTTGGGCCATTTCCTGGCCTCTGGCGAACAGGGACAGGGCTTTGGCGCTGACTTCGTCCCATTGGACTTTGGTTAACAGGCCGGTCGAGATGATTTCGGCGGCAGTCAGGGGTTCATCATGGCCGCCGTCGAAGGCTTTCGACGTGGGGGTGATGATGGCTTTGGGGAGCATTTCGTTGTCCCTCAGACCGTCCGGCAGGGTGTGACCGTACATGCTCCGCGCCCCGGTCTTGTACTGGGTCAGGATCGAGGTGGAGGTGGTTCCGGCGAGGTAGCCTCGCACCACGATTTCCACGGGCAGGATGGTGACGCGCTTGCAGTGAACCACGTTCGGATCGGGGTAACCGAGGACGTGGTTCGCGGCGATGTCGGCGGTGTGGTCGAACCAGTAGCGGGCCAGCTGGGTCAGGACCTGGCCCTTCCACGGGATCACCGCAAGTATCTGATCGAACGCGGAAATCCGGTCGGAGGAGATCAGAAGCCGAGTGCCATCCGGCAGGTCGTAGCAGTCGCGGACCTTGCCGAAATAGGGGTTCGGGAGTTCGGCAATCCGCGCATGCGGCAGGGTGCGGGAAAGGTCGATCTGGCGCATGGCGGGCCCCCGGTTCGGTGCCTGCTTCTTCGGCGTTTTCCCCTGTGAGTCAAGGGCAGTCGAGGGACCCGCGCATCTCGCCACTGTCGCCTTGCAGTGTGCTTTCGCGCAGCTTGCAGCCGGTCACGCGGGGGATGAGTTCGATCATCGTGGCGCGGATTTCCTGATGCTCGCCGCGCTTGGCATAGCCGAGGCGGATGACCTCCACCCGCTCCCCCTTTTGGAAGACCGTATAGTCCCGCCCGTTAAGGTTAACGTCGGTGCGGGTCGCGCCGAAGAATTCGGGGTGGGGAGAGGCCCCGCAGGCTGTCAGAAAGACGAGTGGGATCAAGAGGATGAGGTGTTTCATGGCCGCAAGGATGGCAGAGTTTGGTTAACGGGGGGTTAAACGTCTGGCATCTGTCGGGCATCCGTCGGCTTTGCGTCGGGCGGGGCGGTGGCGTCGGCTGGCGTTAACTTTTGGGTGGTTGGGTGGGGACAAAGGAGCCTTGGCCATGCCCGACCTGAAAAAGCAGACGCCCCGGCAGCGGGCGCAGATGAGTTACATGATGGACGTGATGCGGCGCCTGGAATGGGACCTGCACAACTCTATCGAGATGACGGGCCGCATCCCGGCGGAGTGGCACGAGATCGCGCAGAAGCGGCCGGTCAGCGGGAAGGAGAAGGTGACGCTGCGGCTGGAAGGCGATGTGCTGAAATTCTTCCGCTCGATGGGGCCGGACTATGGGCCGCGGATCAACGATGTCCTGCGCAGCTACATGCACGCGCGGCTCGCGGGGGTGATCCGGGGGGCGGAGACGATCGCGCATTACCGCAGGCGGGGGGAAGGGCTGGACGGGCCGAAGCCGAAGTTTGGGGATCTGGACGGGGAGCGGGAGGCGGAGCCTCCGGTGTAGGAGGCGCGGGTGATGATGCAGGAGGTGCTGCAGCGGAGGTATGCGGAGGAGGGCGCGCCGGAGCCGGGGGAGTTGCGGCCGTGGGTGCGGTGAGGTTGCTTTTTGTACGGATGTGACGTATCTTTAGTTTTGTACGAAATGGGGGCGGCGATGATCGAGGTTACGGTATCGGAGGCGCGGGAGCGGCTGGCGGACCTGCTGGGGCAGGTCGAGCATGGGCATGAGCAGGTGACGATCACACGGCACGGCAAGGCAGTGGCAGCGATTGTTACGATGGAAGACCTCGCTTTCATGGAAAGTGCCGAGGATGCGTTCTGGCGCAAGCAGCTGGATGAGGAACGCGCCCGCCCGGACTATGACCCGAACGAACGCTATTCGGTGGAAGAGGTGTTCGCGGAGCTTGCCAAGGGTGAAGCCGCCGAATGACGCGCTGGACAGTGGAGTTCGACCGGCGGGGGAAGAAGGAGTTCCTCGCCATCAAGGACATGCGGTTGGCGCGGCGGATACGGGAGGCGATCCTTGCGCTTGCCGATGACCCGAGGCCGCCGGGGTGCCGCAAGCTGGAGGGCCGAGAGAGCGAGTGGCGGGTCCGGGTTGGGACCTGGCGGGTGATCTACCAGATCGAGGAGGACCGGGTGGTGGTGCTGGTGGTCAGGGTCGCGCCGAGGGGGGAGGTTTATTGGTAGGGGGTGGGCAAGCGGGCTGGCACAAACCGTACGCTTGATCACCTTTCTCAATCCTTCTTCGAACTGATTTTGCCAAAGTCCCCAAACGAAAGAAAGCGATAGCTTTCACTTTCGGCACCGTAGACAAGCAGTCCGGATCCAGTACTAGCAACAATCGAAATTGGAACGCTTTGATCGCCGAGAGATACGTAGATCGGTGGAGACTTCGCCAACTTCACTCCACGCAAGTATCCTGCAGCAGCTGAGAAAAGTAGAAGAATCATTGCAAAAACAGCTAGTGTGTTTGGACCTGTCCAATCCCAATTCACTGACTTCTTGCCACCTTGTGAGAATCTTTTTTGCCGCAATGCGAGCCGTGCAGACTCAGCTGCCTGCACAAGCAGAAAGACCGGTGTGGCAGCCAAAACAAAGAATATTGATGCAATCAACCCAAGGTAGGTCAACCCAAAAACAAGGAGACTGGTTCCGAGCATTATTGCATTGGAGTTTCGACTTAGAAATTTAAGAACATGATTCCTATGCATCACTACAAAATCAAGCCGTTCAAGTTTTCGAACATGTTTAACCCAGACCTTGTCGTGAATGCCTTGATAGGCTCCAATGACCGCCAATGAGCTAAAGTTCCGGATGCGCGCATCGCCTTCTGGGCCTAGAACCGGATGACGTTGCGCATAGTTCTGCACTTTCTTCCTAATGCAATCTGAAATAACGCCAACGATGCCAACATATATGAACCTGCCCGCAAAGAAAGCAACGACAAGGTGACTGGCAAACACAGAAGATAGGTAAAGTTGAAAATTCAGATCTAGAAGTGGCCTGAAAGGCTGAGGTATAGAAAGAGAGAAGAATGCGAAATGCACGGGCACCACAGAGAACAGGCTCAGTAGTGCAAGCCAGTAGGCAACTACCAATCTCAAGACTGAGACGAGTAAGTCATCCCTTCTCTTCATCACCCATCCATCTTCAACGCCGCGATGAACGCTTCCTGCGGGATCTCGACTTTCCCGAACTGGCGCATCTTCTTCTTGCCGGCCTTCTGCTTCTCCAGAAGCTTCTTCTTCCGGGTCGCGTCGCCGCCGTAGCACTTGGCGGTCACGTCCTTGCGCATGGCGGACAGGGTTTCGCGGGCGATCACCCTCCCCCCAATCGCGGCCTGGATCGGGATCTTGAACATGTGGCGGGGGATCAGGTCTTTCAGTTTCTCGACCATCGAGCGACCGCGCGCCTCGGCCCGGTCGCGGTGGACCATCATCGACAGGGCGTCGACGGGTTCGTCGTTCACCAGGATCGACATCTTGACCAGGTGATCCTCGCGGTATTCGCTGATCTGGTAGTCGAACGAAGCGTAGCCCTTGGTCACCGATTTCAGGCGGTCGTAGAAGTCGAAAACCACTTCGGCCAAGGGCAGGTCGTATTCGACCATCGCCCGCGTCCCGGCGTAGGTGAGGTTCGACTGGATGCCGCGGCGGTCCTGGCAAAGCTTCAGGATGTCGCCAAGGTATTCGTCGGGCACCATGATCGTCGCCTTGATCCGCGGCTCCTCGATATGGTCGACGTAGGTGAGGTCGGGCATGTCGGCGGGGTTGTGGAGGTCGATGACCTCGCCGTCCTTCATGTAAAGCTTGAAGACCACGGACGGCGCGGTGGTGATCAGGTCGAGGTCGTATTCGCGTTCAAGGCGGTCGCGGATGACTTCGAGGTGGAGAAGGCCGAGGAAGCCGCAGCGGAAGCCGAAGCCCAATGCCGCGCTGGTTTCCATTTCGGTGGAGAAGGAGGCGTCGTTCAGCGACAGCTTCTCGATGGCGTCGCGGAGGGCCTCGAAGTCGTTGGCGTCGACGGGGAAGAGGCCGCAGAAGACCACGGGGACCGAGGGTTTGAAGCCGGGAAGCGGGGCGTCGCAGCCGCGGCGTTCGTGGGTGATGGTGTCGCCCACTTTCGTATCGCGGACCTGTTTGATCGAGGCGGTGAAGATGCCGATCTCACCGGGCCCAAGTTCGGGGATGTCGACCATCTGGGGTTTCAGGACGGCCAGTTTGTCGATGCCGTAGACCGCGTTGGTCTGCATCATGCGGACGCGGTCGCCCTTTTTCATCACGCCGTCCATGATCCGCACCATGACGACGACGCCGAGGTAGGCGTCATACCAGCTGTCGACGAGCATGGCCTTCAAGGGCGCGTCGCGGTCGCCCTTGGGGGCGGGAAGGCGATGGACGATGGCCTCCAGCACGTCGGGGATGCCGAGGCCGGTCTTGGCGGAGATTTCGATGGCGTCCGAGGCGTCGAGGCCGATCACGTCCTCGATGTTCTGCTTCACCCGCTCGGGCTCGGCGGCGGGGAGGTCGATCTTGTTCAGGACGGGGACGATCTCGTGCCCGGCGTCCAGCGCCTGGTAGACGTTGGCGAGGGTCTGGGCTTCCACCCCCTGCGACGCGTCCACCACCAGAAGCGAGCCTTCGACGGCGCGCATCGACCGGGAGACTTCATAGGCAAAGTCGACGTGACCGGGGGTGTCGATCAGGTTAAGGATATAGGTTTTGCCATCCTTTGCCGTGTATTCGATCCGGACGGTGTTGGCCTTGATGGTGATGCCGCGTTCGCGTTCGATGTCCATCGAGTCCAGAAGCTGGGCCTGCATGTCGCGTGCAGCGACAGTGCCCGTCGACTGGATCAGCCGGTCGGCGAGGGTGGATTTGCCGTGGTCGATATGGGCCACGATGGAGAAATTGCGGATGCGGTCGAGCGTGATCATGGGGGCGCATATAGCTGACGGCGGGGGGGGCGGGAAGGGCTTATGCGCAAGGGATTTCTTTGGGCGGGCCGGGTTCCCCCCCCACCCCATCCCTCCCCACGGAGGGGGGAGAGAGGAGCTGCGCGAAACGGCGACTTTGGCGGTCAGCCGATGGTGTACGCGCGGACATGGTCCGGCACGGCCAAGCCGGGGTCAAGATCAGGGGCGGGTTCGGGGGTGCCCACGATCAGGCGGATCGGGATCACCCCGGCCCAGACCGGCCAGGTGGCGTCTTCGGGCGGGTCGGTCGGGGGCCCGGCGGAGATCTTCGCAGAAGCCTCGGTCAGGGTCAGCGAGAGGATGCGGGTGGCTTTCAGTTCCTGCGCGGTGATCGGGCGAAGGTGGTCCCAGCGGCCGGGGAACATCTGCTCCATCATGGTGCGAAGATGCGCTTCTTTCTCGGCGGCACCTTCGACCGGCTGGGCCTCGCCGAAGACCATGACGGACCGGTAGTTGACAGAGTGTTCGAGGCCCGAGCGGGCAAGCACCATGCCGTCGGTCAGGGTGACGGTGACGCAGACCTGTTCGCCGGTCGCCCGCTTCTGCATCCGGCTGGCCGAGGAGCCGTGCCAGTAGATCCGGTTGCCTTCGCGCCATTGCAGAGTCGGGGTGACGACCGGGTAACCGTCGACGATGTGGCCGACATGCGCGACCGGCATCGCATCGAGGATCGCGTCAATCGTGGCGCGGTCATAGGCGGCCTTGTCGTGCAGGCGTCGGGCGCGGCTGCGAGGCGATGGAGCGGCGTCTGGCATTGGGGTCACTCTTGCGTTCTGAAGGGTGGGGTCGGCGTCGATGGAGGTCAGTTCTACCTTATGTTGTAGCGCTGGAAAGGCAGAGCCGCGATGGGTAGCGCCTGTCGGCCAATTTTCGCCAAGTCACTGAGACACTTGAAAAAATCTCTTGGAATCGGCAATATGGCTGCCAGAAAACGACCGGATACGGAGGTTGCAGCGCGCGATCCCGGGACCGGCATAGAGGCAGAGCAGATGAAATCCTACCTGTTTGCGGCCGTCACGGCTGCGTCTTTTGTGGTGATCTCGGGGGTGGCGAATGCTGGTCCGATCGAACGGGCTTGCATGTCTTCGGACCGGGGCGGGAGCCGCAGCCTGTGTGGCTGCATCCAGCAGGCGGCGGACATGACGCTGTCTGGCGGCGACCAGAAGCGGGCGGCGAAGTTCTTCAAGGACCCCGAGGCCGCACATTCCACCTGGACGTCACAGTCGAAGTCGGACGATGCGTTCTGGGACCGCTACAAGAGCTTTGGCCAGACCGCCGAGGCCTACTGCGCCGGGTAGTGGCGCGGTTCCGACGAGCCGGGTTGCCGATTTCTTCGAAGAAATCGTATCGGAGCCTTTGAAGGCTCCGGTCCGGACTTTTTGAAAAGTCCGGCTTGCGCCCCCCCCGAACAAATGCGAAAGGCCCCGCCTTCATCACGAAGGCGGGGCCTTTTCACAAGGATCGCAGGCGATCAGGCGGCAGCCTGGGCCTTGGCGATGTCTTTCTTGATCTTCAGCGCATTGGCCGACAGCTCATCGTCCTTGGCCTTGGCGAGGTAGGCGTCAAGCCCGCCACGGTGGTCGACCGAGCGCAGCGCCGCGGCAGTGACGCGCAGCTTGAACGACTGGCCAAGCACGTCAGAGATCATCGTGACCTCGTTCAGGTTCGGGAGGAACCGGCGGCGGGACTTGTTGTTGGCGTGGGAGACGGTGTTACCCGACATCGGGCCCTTGCCGGTGAGTTCGCAGACGCGCGACATTTCGGTCTTCCTTCGATTCGTCAAAAGCGGGAGAAGGCGGGGAATCCCCAGCCCTCGAATTCGATTGCGGGGCTGTAAGGGGAAACCGGGGCGACGTCAAGCGCTCACGGTGGCGGAAACGCCCGGTCGAACGCCCGTCGGCCTGCTGAGGGGACGACAAGCGCCCGTGTGCCTTCGCGCCGTTGAAGCCAGCCTTGCGTTTCCATCCGGGAGAGGAGGAGACGGCCGAGGCGGCCGCCAAGATGACTTTGCCGCTCGCTCCAGTCCAGGCAGTCGCGACACAGCGGGGCGCGGGCGGGGGCGAGGTCG
>JBGSVS010000022.1:0-9503 GCA_041752895.1 Tabrizicola sp. | reverse complement strand
CGCCACAACACTGGCCGAGGCTCGGTCCCAGTGAAATCCGTTCGACCCGAGGCGCAACGGGCCCCCACCCCCCTCCGTGGGGGAGGGCTGGGGTGGGGGGGCTTCCGGCCAACATCAAACGCGCCTTCGTCGCCGCCTCATACTCCAGCGCCCCGCCGCCAATCGTCCCCGACTGCCCGCCGCCTTTTGACGTATCGGGCCACACCAGCATCGAAGCCCCGACCTCACGCGGAGACGACCCCTCCACGCCAGCGATCACCACACGGGCAACCCGCCCGTGCGCCGCCAAAGCCGCCGCCAATGCCCCCAGGTCAAACACGGCGCTCAACCCTCCGCACCGCCATCAGCACCCGCTCCGCTGTCGCCGGGGCGTCCAGCGCTGGATAGACCGACCCATCCCCACACGCCGCCACCGCATCCGACAGCGCATACAAGGCCGAGATCCCCAGCATGAACGGCGGCTCGCCCACGGCCTTGGACTTGCCGACCGCATCCTCCCGGTTGGGCTTGCCCCACAGCGCCACGTTGAACACATCAGGACGGTCCGAACAGGCCGGGATCTTGTAGGTGCTGGGCGCGTGTGTCGCCAAACGCCCCTTCCCGTCCCAGACCAGCTCCTCAGTCGTCAGCCACCCGGCCCCCTGCACATAGGCCCCCTCGACTTGGCCCACGTCCAAAGCCGGGTTCAGCGAGGTCCCCGTGTCGTGCAGCAAATCCGCCCGCAGAATCCGGTTCTCCCCTGTCAGACGGTCGATCACTACTTCCGTCACCGCCGCCCCGTAAGCAAAGTAGAAGAACGGCCGCCCCGTCCCCTTCACCCGGTCCCAGACGATCTTCGGCGTCGCGTAATACCCTGTCGATGACAGCGACACCCGCGCCTGATAGGCCCAGGCCACCACCCGCGCCCAATCATAGACCTCGCCCGCAACGCGAACCGTCCCATCGACGAACCGCACCGCCGGAGGCTCCACCTGATGCTTCTCGGCAATGAACTCCGCCAGCCGCCCCCGGATCGTCTCCGCCGCCGCCTTCGCCGCCATTCCGTTCAGGTCACTCCCTGACGACGCGGCAGTCGCAGACGTATTCGGCACCTTCCCGGTATCCGTCGCTGTGATCTTGACCAGCGACGTATCGACGCCAAAGACCGACGCCGTCACCTGCGCGACCTTCTGGAACAGCCCCTGTCCCATCTCGGTCCCGCCATGGTTCAGCGCGATGCTTCCGTCCTGATAGACATGCACCAGCGCCCCCGCCTGGTTCAGCCAGGTCAGCGTGAAGGAGATTCCGAACTTCACCGGCGTCAGCGCAATTCCCCGCTTCAGCACCGGAGACTTCGCATTCCACGCCGCAATCTCCGCCTTCCGCGCCCGGTAATCCGACGAACGCTCCAGCTCCGCCACCAGCTCATGCCCGATGAAATCCTCCACCGGCATCTGATACGGCGTTGTCTGCGCTTTCATACTGGCCGAAATATCCCCGCCGGAGGCATCCGCACTTGCCATCCCGCGATAGAAGTTGGCGCGGCGCACCTCCAGCGGCTCGCGGCCCACCACGAAGGCCACATGGTCCATGACCCGCTCGATCCCGACCATCCCCTGCGGCCCGCCGAACCCGCGATAGGCCGTGGCACTGCAGGTGTTGGTCCTTAGCCGGTGCGATTCAATCCGGATATGCGGCAGATGATAGCAGTTGTCCGCATGCAGCATCGCCCGGTCAGCCACCGGCAGCGACAGATCCTGCGACCACCCGCAGCGGAACAGATGCGTGACCTCCAGCCCCAGGATGCGGCCCTCACCGTCCACCCCAGCCCGGTACAGAATCCGCAAATCATGCCGCTTCCCCGTGATGACCATGTCGTCATCCCGGTCATAGCGCATCCGGCAGGGCCGCCCCGTCGCCTTGGCCGCCACCGCACAGGCAATCGCCAAGGCATTGCCCTGCGACTCCTTCCCGCCAAACCCGCCGCCCATCCGCCGCACTTCCACCCGCACCGCGCTCATCGGCAGATGCAACGCATGGGCCACCTTGTGCTGCACCTCGGTCGGATGCTGGGTCGAGGAGTGGACGACCATATCCCCCCCCTCTTGCGGCAAGCAGGCCGCAACCTGCCCCTCAAGATAGAAGTGCTCCTGCCCTCCGACCTCGAACGAGCCCTCAACCACCCGAGGCGCAGCCTCAATCGCCCGCGCAGCATCCCCCTTCGCCCAGACCACCGGCCCCTGCTCGAACCGGCTGTTCGCCGCCAGGGCCTCGTCAACCGTCAACAGCGCAGGCAGTTCCCGATACGAAACCTTCCCCAGCCGCGCCGCCTTCCGCGCCGCAAGGTGGCTGTCGGCAATGACCAGAAACACCGGCTGCCCGACGTAATGCACTGTCCCCACGGCCAGCAAAGGCTCGTCATGCGCCGAAGGGCTGCAATCCGGCATGTCCGGCAAGTCTTCCGCCGACAGCACCGCCACCACTCCCGGCGCGGCCTTCACCGCCGACAGGTCCATCCCGGTAATCTCGCCATGCGCAACCGAGGACAGCCCGAACGCCAGATGCAGCGCGTTGGCCATCGAAAGATCGTCGATATACCGCGCCTGCCCGGTCACATGCAGCGGGGCCGCGTCATGCGGTAGAGGCTTCCCCATGCTCATGGCGCGACCTCCAGCACCGAAACCGGCACGCCGTTCAGGTCGTGGAAGTACCGCCGCAACAGGTTCTGCGCCGTCAGCATCCGATAGGCCGCCGAGGCCCGCATGTCCGACAACGGAGCAAAATCCCCCGCCATCGCCTCTGCCGCCGCGTCCACATTGGCCTCGGTCCAGGCCTTCCCAACCAACGCCGCCTCAGCCAGTGAAGCCCGCTTCGGCACCCCCGCCATCCCGCCAAAGGCAATCCGCGCCGCAGTCACCACGCCCCCGTCAACGGTGACATTGAAACACCCGCAAACAGCGCTAATGTCCTGATCGAACCGCTTGGAAATCTTGTAGCACCGCAAGGCAGGCGCAAACTCCGGGAACGACACCCCCGCCACGAACTCCCCCGGGCGGCGGTCCTGCTTGCGATACTCCAGGAAAAACTCCTCTAGCGGCAGCGACCGCATCTCGTCCCCGCGCCGCAGATGCAGCGTCGCCCCCAGCGCGATCAGCGCAGGCGGCCCGTCCCCGATGGGCGAGCCGTTGGCGATGTTTCCCCCGATCGTCGCTGCATTCCGCACCTGCACCGACGCATAGCGCCGCAGCAGCTCACCAAACGACGGCAACCGTTCCGTCACCGCCTCCCGCAGAGCACTGATCGTGACACAAGCACCGACATGCAGCTGCCCGCCCTGAACCTCGATCCCCTTCAGGTCCTCGACGCCCCCCAGGAACGCCACCGGCCGCAACTCCCGCAACTGCTTGGTCACCCAAAGCCCGACGTCCGTCGCCCCGGCCACCAGTACTGCGTCGGGGTTCTGCACATACCATTCCGCCAGCGCGTCCGAGTCCGCAGGCCGGAACACCCCCGCCTCGCCCGCCGCAAACCCGGCCAAAGCCTCCCGGTCTGCCTTCATCCACTCCGGGACGGCCTCGCCAGCCGCCGCCTCTGCCGCCCGCACGATGGGCGCATACCCGGTGCAGCGGCACAGGTTCCCCGCCAACTGGTCATCGTGATCTGTGGCCCCGTTCAGATGCGCCACCGCCATGCTGACGACGAACCCCGGCGTGCAGAATCCACACTGCGACCCATGATGCGCGACCATCGCCGCCTGCACTGGATGCATCTCACCGCCCGGGCCGGAAATCCCCTCGACCGTCCGCACCGCCTTCCCATGCAGCTGGGGCAGGAAAAGAATACAGGCGTTCAGCGCCCTCGACTCCGAGCCATCGGTGACCATCACCGTGCAGGCCCCGCAGTCGCCCTCGTTGCAACCTTCCTTGGTCCCGCTCAGCCCGCGCACTTCGCGCAGCCAATCCAGCAGGGTCCGCGTCGGGGCTTCCCCCTCGATGCGGACCGGCGTTCCGTTCAACAGAAACGCTATGCTCATTCGTCAGCCCGCCGCGGTCTCCCCATGAAGGCTCTCTGCGTGGTCGCCCGATGCGGCGTAAAGCGACCCACGCGCCCCTTATCTTTTTTTGTCTTTTCATCAAGCGCGGCAACGCGATTCAAGGCAAGAAGAAACTCATCGCCAAAAGGCGAAGCTGCTATCAGGATTTGCCGAAAATACGGGCGCTTTCGGGCGCAATGACGCCTGGTAAGGCTTCCCGTACTCGCCCCCGTTTCCGGACTGGGGTATCCGTCCACCACCAGTTATTTTACGGATGGATAATTCAAATGGACTTCTCAACCCTCCTCGAATTTGCTCACGTCTGCGCTGCCGTCCTCTGGGTCGGCGGCGGGTTTGCCGTTATCATCGCCGGCATCCTTCTTGCAGGCCGCTCGACGGCCGAGACCCAGCTGGCCGTCGTCCGCGCGACGGTCCTTCTGGCCCCGCGCCTCTTTGTCCCGGCCAGCATCTTCACTCTCGCCTCGGGCGTCGCTCTTCTATTCGTCGCTGGCTGGGGCTGGCAGCCTTTCACCATTCTTGGCCTGGCCGGGGTGATCTTTACCGCAGGTTTCGGAGCCTTCGTCCTTGGGCCGTCCTGCGAAAAGGCGCTGAAAACGGCTGACGCCTGGGGGGCAGTGTCCGCCCTGCCAATCCTGCGCCGCACGCAGCGGTTGGCGATGATGGACTATGCTGTCCAGTTCGCGATCATCTTCTTGATGGTGGTCAAACCCGGCTGGAGCGATTTTGCCGTCCTCGGTGGCATCGCCTCGATCATCGTCCTTGCAGCATTTGCCGCGCTGCGCCCGATGCCGCGCCTGGCCTGAGACCCGCTTTCCCGCAGCCCGAATCCGCAAAGTTTTCGGGCTGCAATGCGACGACCTTTCTGCCAGCATGGCCGCAACCTGACAAAAGGACCGGCCATGCTGACGCTTTTCTACACGCCTAAGACCTGCGCCCTAGCGACCCATATCGCCCTGATCGACGCCGGGGCCGACTACGTACTGAAGCGGATCAGTTTCGCCGATGGCGAGCAACGCACGCCCGCGTTCCTGGCCGTGAACCCCAAGGGCCGCGTCCCGGCGCTCGCCACCCCGCAAGGCATCCTGACGGAAACCCCGGCGCTTCTGACCTACCTCGCCCAGACCTTCCCCGCCGCCAACCTCGCACCCACCGACCCCTTCGCGCTGGCCCGGCTTCAGGCCTTCAACTCTTTCATTTCCTCCACCCTCCACGTCGCCCACGCCCATGGCCCCCGTGGCAACCGCTGGACCGACGACGCCACCGCCCAGGCCGCGCTCAAGGCCTATGTCCCTACCGCCGTCACCGACGCCTTCAAGCTGGTCGAGGACGGGATGCTGGAAGGCCCCTTCGTGATGGGCGAGACCTACAGCATAGCCGACCCCTACCTGTTCACCGTCTCCACCTGGATCGAGGGCGACGGCGTCGACACCACCCGGATCCCCCGCGTCATGGCGCATCGTCAGATGATGTCCGGGCGCCCCTCGGTGATCCGCGCGCTGGCCGAAGAAGCCTGACTCTTCCCCTCCCCTCCCGCCCTCGGTAAGGTCCCGGAATGCCCGGTGCCTCCCCCCGATTCATTCACCTGAGAACCCACACCGAACACTCGCTTCTCGAAGGCGCAGTGCCGGTGAAAAAGCTTGTCGGCCTCTGCACCGCGCAGAACATGCCCGCCGTCGCCGTGACCGACACGAACAACATGTTCGCCGCGTTGGAGTTTTCCGTCACCGCCATGGGCGCAGGGGTCCAGCCCATTGTCGGCTGCCAGATTTCCATCGCCCACGACCCCGCCCAACCGGGCGAAAAGCCCCGCCTGCCCGCACCCATTGTTCTGCTGGCCCAGACCGAACAGGGCTACATGAACCTGATGCGGCTCAACACGCATCTCTACATCGACGGGGCCATCGACAGCTCGACCAACCTGCCGCAGGTCACACTTGACGAGCTTCAGCAACACTCCAACGGCCTGATCTGCCTGACCGGCGGTCCCGATGGCCCGCTTGGCCGTTTCCATGCCGCAGGCCAGCAGACCAAGGCCCGCGCGCTTCTGGAACGCCTCGCAGCGATCTACCCGGACCGCCTCTACGTCGAACTCCAACGCCATCCCGGCCCGGGTGGGGAGCTTCCGGAAACCGAGGCCCTGGCCGAACGCGGTGCCATCGACCTAGCATACGACCTGGGCCTTCCAATCGTCGCCACCAACGACGTCTACTTCCCCAAGACCGAGATGTATGAGGCCCACGACGCCCTGATCTGCATCGCCGAAGGTGCCTATGTCGACCAGCAGCAACCCCGCCGCCGCCTGACGCCCCAGCACTACTTCAAGTCCGAAGCCGAGATGTGCGCCCTCTTCGCCGACCTCCCCGAGGCCTTGGAGAACACCGTCGAAATCGCCCGCCGCTGCGCCTTTGCGGTCAAGAAACACGCGCCGATCCTGCCCAAGTTCGCCGATGACGAGGTGAACGAACTTCGCCGTCAAGCCAACGAAGGCCTGCAGGCCCGCCTTGCGGTCATCCCCCATTCCGCGACGCCAGAAGAGTATCAGGAGCGGCTGGATTTCGAGCTGTCGATCATCGAAAAGATGGGCTTCCCCGGCTATTTCCTGATCGTGGCCGACTTCATCAAATGGGCCAAGGACCACAACATTCCCGTCGGTCCGGGCCGGGGCTCGGGCGCGGGGTCCCTTGTCGCCTATGCGCTGACGATCACCGACCTTGACCCCCTGCGCTATGCGCTGCTGTTTGAACGCTTCCTCAACCCCGAACGGGTCAGCATGCCCGACTTCGACATCGACTTCTGCATGGACCGCCGGGAAGAGGTCATCACCTACGTCCAGCAGAAATACGGCCGCGACAAGGTCGCCCAGATCATCACCTTCGGCGCTTTGCTGTCCAAGGCCGCCGTCCGTGACGTGGGCCGCGTGCTGCAGATGTCCTACGGCCACGTCGACAAGCTGTCGAAGATGATCCCGGTCGAAGGCGTGAAGCCCGTCAGCATCACCAAGGCCCTCGCGGATGAACCCCGCCTGCGTGAGGCCGCAAAGGAAGAAGTCGTCGGCCGCCTCCTGAACTATGCCAAGGAAATCGAAGGCCTCTACCGCAACGCCTCGACCCACGCTGCAGGTGTCGTGATCGGCGACCGCCCGTTGGACCAGCTGGTGCCGCTCTACCGCGACCCCCGGTCCGACATGCCCGCGACCCAGTTCAACATGAAATGGGTCGAAGCCGCCGGTCTGGTGAAGTTCGACTTCCTTGGCCTGAAAACCCTCACCGTGATCCAGAACGCGATGGACCTCCTCGCGCTCCGCGGCATCAGCTTTGACATCAACCTGATCCCGCTGGACGACAAACCGTCCTACGACCTCTACGCCAGCGCCAAGACCGTCGCGGTGTTCCAGGTCGAAAGCTCGGGCATGATGGACGCGCTGCGTCGGATGAAGCCGACCTGTATCGAAGATATCGTCGCGCTCGTCGCCCTCTACCGCCCCGGCCCGATGGAGAATATCCCGACCTACTGCGAGGTGAAGAACGGCCTCAAGGACCTGGAGTCGATCCACCCCACCATCGACCACATCCTTGCCGAAACCCAGGGCATCATCGTCTACCAGGAACAGGTGATGCAGATCGCCCAGGTCATGGCCGGCTACTCCCTCGGCGGCGCTGACCTCCTCCGCCGCGCGATGGGCAAGAAGAACCCCGAGGAAATGGCCCGCGAACGCCCGAAGTTCATCGACGGTGCGAAGGCCACCCACAACATCCCCGCCGCCAAGGCTGGCGAAGTCTTCGACCTGCTGGAAAAATTCGCCAACTACGGCTTCAACAAATCCCACGCCGCCGCCTATGCCGTGGTCAGCTACCAGACCGCCTACCTGAAAGCGAACTACCCGGCCGAGTTCATGGCCGCCGTGATGAACTGCGACATCCACCTCACCGACAAGCTCGCGGTCTACAAGCGTGAGGTCGACAAGCTGGGCCTGAAGACGGTGGCCCCCTGCGTCAACGCCTCCCTCGCCACCTTCACCGTCCGCGACGGTGCCCTCGTCTATGGCCTCGGCGCGCTGAAGAACGTCGGCGTCGACGCCATGAACCTGATCGTCCAGGCCCGCCAAGACAAACCCTTCGCCACCCTCTTCGACTTCGCCCGCCGCGTGGACCTGAAACGCATCGGCAAGCGCCCGCTCGAAATGCTCGCCCGTTCGGGATGCTTCGACCAGCTCGACCCCAACCGCGCCCGCGTGTTTGAGGCCCTAGACCCCCTCGTCGCCTACTCCGCCGCGATCCACGAAGCGCAAGCCTCCTCCCAGGTCTCGCTCTTCGGCACCGCCGGGGCCGACATCCCCGAACCGCGCCTGCCGTTCCGCGATGACTGGCTTCCGACCGAGCGCCTGTCACAGGAACACCAGGCCATCGGCTTTTACCTCTCCGGCCACCCGCTGGACGACTACATGTCCGCGCTGCGCAAGAAGGGGGTCGAGACCCTGGCCCAGGTCACCCTCAAAGCCGAACGCGGCCCCTGCATCGCCAAACTGGCGGGCTCCGTCTCCTCCCGACAGGAACGCAAGTCCGCCAAGGGCAACCGCTTCGCCTTCATCCAGCTTTCCGACCCCACCGGCCTTTATGAAGTCACCTGCTTCTCCGACGTGCTCGAAGCCTCGCGCGACTACCTCGATGCCGGGGAAAACGTCGTCCTGACCGTGAAGGCCGAGCTTGAGGGCGAAACCCTCAAGCTCCTCGCCCAAGGCATCACACCAATCGACACCGTGGCGGCCCAGGCCGACGCGTCCGACCTGCGCATCCACCTCTCCCGGCCCGAGGCCGCAGTCTCCCTCGCCTCGCTCCTCGCCCGCGTCGAGGGCCGCAACCGCGCCACGATCACCCTTTGCATCACCGATCCGGAAGGGCGCGAGATCGACATCGCCCTTCCCGACACCTATCCGATCACCCCGCAGATCAAGGGCGCGATCAAGGCCGTGCAAGGCGTGCTGGCCGTGGAAGAGCTGTAGTCAGGTAGGGTGGGCAATATCGCCCAACCTACGAACCCCGGCTTGCAGCCCACACCGTTCCGCGCCACCCTCCGGCCCATGTCCAGCACCCCCGATCTCCTCCCCCCCGGCCGCCTGACCGGCCTTGACGCCGCGCGGACACTCGCCGTCGTTGCGATGGTGATCTTCCATTTCACCTTCGACCTCGCGCTCTTCGGTCATATCGACCCCGGCACAATGTCCCAGCCCTTCTGGTACTATTTCGCAAGGCTGATCGCCGGCAGCTTCCTCTTCCTCTCCGGCATCAGCCTCTGGCTCGCCCATGGCCAGGGCATCCGCTGGCCCGCCTTCTGGAAACGCTGGGCGATGATCGCCGGAGCCGCCGCCCTCGTCACCGCTGGCTCGATCTGGCTTGTCCCCGGCGGCCCCATCTGGTTCGGCATCCTCCACGCCATGGCCGCCACCGCCCTCATCGGCCTCATCGCCCTGCGC
>JBGSVS010000021.1:0-3621 GCA_041752895.1 Tabrizicola sp. | reverse complement strand
GGCGGGCTTGGCACCCGCCCGAGCGGGGCGCTTGGGACGCCCGCGCCGAAGCCGCAGCCGTAAGGCTCGAATTTTCGACGAAAATTCGTGGCCCTGCGCCTATTCCGCCGCCTCGGCGTAGGCTTCGACTGGCGGGCAGGTGCAGACGAGGTTGCGGTCGCCGTAAACGTTGTCGACCCGGCCCACCGGCGGCCAGTATTTGTCGACCCGGAACGACCCTGGCGGAAAACAGCCCGTCTCGCGGGTATATTTCCGGTCCCAGTCGCCGACCAGTGCCGCAACCGTATGCGGGGCGTGACGAAGGGGGGAGTCCTCGGCCGCGATCTCACCCTTTTCCACCGCCCGGATTTCGTCGCGGATCGACAGAAGGGCGGTGATGAAGCGGTCGATCTCGGCCTTGGTTTCGGACTCGGTCGGTTCCACCATCAGCGTCCCGGCGACCGGCCAGCTCATCGTGGGCGCGTGAAACCCGTTGTCGATCAGGCGCTTGGCGATGTCGTCCACAGTCACGCCCGCCTCGGCAAAGGGCCGGGTGTCGAGGATGCATTCATGCGCCACGCGGCCCTTGTTGCCCATGAACAGGATCGGATACTGCGGCGACAACCGCGCCGCGATGTAGTTCGCGTTCAAGATCGCCACCCGCGTCGCCTGCGTGAGGCCGGGTCCGCCCATCATCAGGCAGTAGGCCCAGGAGATCAGCAGGATGCTGGCCGACCCATAGGGCGCGGCTGATACGGTGCCCTGATCGGTGCTTTTCAGACCGCCGCCTTCCGGGTTGTCCGTCTCCGGATGCCCCGGCAGATGGGCTGCCAGATGCGCCTTCACTCCGATCGGACCCATGCCGGGGCCCCCACCGCCATGCGGGATGGCGAAGGTCTTGTGCAGGTTCAGGTGGCTGACATCCCCGCCGATCTCGCCGGGTTTCACCAAGCCCACGAGGGCGTTCATGTTCGCGCCGTCGATGTAGACCTGCCCGCCGTGGTCATGGGTGATCTGGCAGATCGTCTTGACCGTCTCTTCAAAGACGCCATGCGTGGACGGATAGGTGATCATGCAGGCGGCCAGCCTGTCGCCCGCCGCTTCGGCCTTGGCGCGGAAATCCTCGACATCCACGTCGCCGTTGGCCGAGGCCTTGACCACGACCACCTCCATCCCCGCCATCTGAGCACTGGCCGGGTTGGTGCCATGCGCCGAGGTCGGGATCAGGCAGACCGTCCGCTGCGTATCGCCCCGGCTGCGGTGATAGGCGAGGATCGTGAGCAGCCCCGCATATTCCCCCTGCGCACCCGAGTTCGGCTGCATCGACATCGCGTCATAGCCGGTGATCTCGCACAGCTTGGCCGAAAGGTCGCTGATCGCCTCCATGTAGCCCGCCGCCTGGTCGCGCGGCGCGAAGGGGTGGAGGGACCCGAACTCCGGCCAGGTGATCGGCATCATCTCGGCCGCGGCGTTCAGCTTCATCGTGCAGGAGCCGAGGGGGATCATCGCCCGGTCCAGCGCAAGGTCGCGGTCGGACAGGCGACGCATGTAGCGCATCATTTCGCTCTCGGCCCGGTTCATGTGGAAGACCGGATGGGTCAGGTAGTCGGTCGTGCGCAGCATCTCCTCGGGGAAGCCCAGCGTGGCGCGATGGGGCGGCACCCCGTCGATGCCAAAGGCGCGGAGGACCTTGATCAGGACACGCTCATCCGTGGTCTCATCCAGGCTGATCCCGACCCGGTCGTTGCCGATCTTGCGGAAGTTCAGTCCTTCGTTGCGGGCGGCGGCAAGGATACCCGCCTGACCCACGCCGACCTCGATGGTGATCGTGTCGAAGAAGGCCCGGGGGTCCACTTTCGCACCCGCCGCTTTCAAGGCCCTTGCAAGGCGCTGGGTCAGGAAATGCACCCGTTCGGCAATCGCCCGCAGGCCTTTCGGGCCATGGAAGACGGCGTACATCGAGGCCATGACGGCCAACAAAGCCTGCGCCGTGCAGACGTTCGACGTCGCCTTCTCGCGCCGGATGTGCTGCTCGCGGGTCTGGAGCGACAGCCGGTAGGCCTTGTTTCCCTGCGCGTCGATGGAAACGCCGACGATCCGCCCCGGCATCTGCCGCTTGTGCGCGTCCTTCACTGCCATGAAGGCCGCATGCGGGCCGCCATAGCCCATCGGCACGCCAAACCGCTGCGCCGAACCAACAGCGATATCCGCCCCCATCGCACCGGGTTCCTTCAGCATGCACAGGGCCAGAAGGTCCGTCGCCATGATCGCAATCGCCCCGGCGGCATGCAGCGAGGCGATGCGCTGGGTGAAGTCGGTCACATGACCGTAGCTTGAGGGATACTGGAAGATCGCGCCAAAGACCGTCGCAGGGTCCAGCTTGCGGACGTCATCCTCGATGATCTTTATTCCCAAGGGCAGCGCCCGGGTCTTGATCACCGCGATGGTCTGCGGATGGCAGAAACGGTCGACGAAAAAGGCTTTCGCCTTCGACTTCGCCACCCGTTCGGCCATCGTCATCGCCTCGGCCGCCGCCGTCGCCTCGTCCAGCAGGCTGGCGTTCGCCACATCAAGGCCAGTCAGGTCGCAAACCATCGTCTGGAAGTTCAGCAGCGCCTCCAGCCGGCCTTGCGCAATCTCGGGCTGGTAGGGGGTGTAGGCAGTGTACCAGGCCGGGTTCTCCAGAATGTTGCGCTGGATCGCCGGGGGCGTGACGGTGCCGTAGTAGCCCTGCCCGATCAGGCTGGTCATCACCCGGTTCTTTGCCCCAACCTCTTTCATCTTCGCCAAAAGTTCATGCTCGGCCAGGGGCGCCCAGGGCAAGGGCTTTGCCTGCCGGATCGAGAGCGGCACGGTCTGGTCGATCAGCTCATCCAGGGTCCGCACGCCCACGGTGGCCAGCATCTCCTCCATCTCTAACGGAGACGGGCCGATATGGCGGCGATTGGCGAAGTCGTAGGGGTTGTAGTCGGTGGGCGTGAAGGTCATCGGGCGTCATCCTCGTGCAACGGGAATCCGAGTTTTCGTCGAAAACTCGTGCATGATTTTTCTGCGAAAAATCGCTTTCAGCCGATCAGGTCCTGGTATTCGTCCTCGTCCATGAAGTCGTCGAGCACGGCCAGGTCGTCGACTTTCATCTTGAAGAACCACGCCACGCCCGTCGGGTCCTCGTTCACCAGCGCGGGGTTGTCGACCAGCTTGGAGTTGACTGCGACGATCTCGCCGTCGATGGGCGCAAGGATGTCGCTGGCCGCCTTCACGCTTTCGATCACGCAGACCTCGTCGCCCTCGGCCACCATCGTCTCGGTCTCGGGCAGTTCCACGAAGACCACATCGCCCAGCTGCGTCGCGGCGTGTTCGGTGATGCCGACAACCACGAGGTCACCCTCGACGCGCAGCCATTCATGTTCCTTGGTGTATTTCATCGTCAGTCCTCAGCGCTTGTAGGTTGTCGGTTGGAAAGGCATCTCGGTCACAGTCACGGGCAAGCGCTTGCCGCGCACTTCGCCCAGAAGATTCGCGCCGATGGTAGCATGAGCACGAGCCACGTAACCCATCGCGATGGGGGCGTTGATCGACGGCCCGAACCCGCCCGAGGTCACTGTTCCGACCGGCGTGCCATCCTCGGCGAAAAGCTCCACC
>JBGSVS010000020.1:0-3277 GCA_041752895.1 Tabrizicola sp. | reverse complement strand
GGCATTGTCCACATCGCCACCCCACCGGCAGACGGCCCCGACCGCCCGCGCCCCGACCTTGGCCGCCTGGTGACCTGGGTTCAGGAGTGATCTTCACCGCCTTCTTCGCCGCGCTTGGCCAGCTTGGCGACCGCCGGTTTCGTCGCGTGGTGGGCCTTGGCGTGCTTCTGGCGCTGGCGCTTCTCTTCGCGGCCTATGTCCTGTTCGTGCAGGCGATCTGGTGGGTCTCGCCCGACACCGTCGACCTGCCGGTGATCGGCCCGGTTTCGGGGGTCGAGACCTTCCTCGGCTGGGCCTCGCTGTTTCTGATGCTGGGCCTATCGGCCTTCCTGATGATCCCGGTCGCCTCGGCCTTCACCGGGCTGTTCCTGGAAGACGTGGCCGATGCGGTCGAGGACCGGCACTATCCCGGATTGCCCCCCGCCACGCCCCTGACGCTGGCCGAGGGCCTGCGCCAGTCGGTCAACTTCCTGGGACTGGTGATCGCGGTGAACCTCGGGGCTCTGTTCCTGTACCCATTCTTCGGACCGGGCATCCCGCTGGTCTTCTGGGCAATCAACGGGTTCCTTCTGGGCCGGGAATACTTCAGCCTCGTCGCCCTCCGGCGCCTTCCCCCGCAGGAGGTCAAGGCGATGCGCCGCCGCAACCGCTGGACGCTGTGGGCGGCGGGCACGCTGATGGCAGCACCCCTGTCGGTGCCGATCCTGAACCTGGTGATCCCGGTGCTGGGGGTGGCGACCTTCACCCACCTTTACCACCGGCTGGCGAACGCGGGACGCTAGGTCCTGGGACCCAAATTTCTTAAGGAAGAAATTTGACAAATTCCTTGCTTAAGGAATTTGGCCCCAAGCCGTGCCGTCAGTTCAACCGGTCGAACCAGTCCAGATCCTCGACCGTGATCCAGCCCGACAGGATTATCCCTGCGATCACCGCCCAGATCGGCGTCGCGATCAGCGTCGTCACCCAGGCCTTGCGCTTCATCACCTCGCCCGCCGGCGCGCCGGGAGGAGTGCCGGGCACGACATTGTTCGCCTCATCCTGCGACTGGGTCCGGAACGGCAGCACGCAGAACAGTGTCATGAACCAGGTGACCGAATAAAGGACGATGGCGCCAGTAATGTTCATGCCTGCTCCAGTTCCACCAGGCAGCCGTTGAAATCCTTGGGGTGCAGGAACAGCACGGGCTTGCCATGTGCGCCGATCTTTGGCTCCCCCGACCCAAGAACCCGCGCACCCGAGGCTTTCAGGTGGTCCCGCGCGGCCAGGATGTCATCGACCTCATAGCAGATGTGGTGGATGCCGCCCGAAGGGTTCTTTTCCAGAAACCCAAGGATCGGAGAATTTTCACCCAACGGATGCAGAAGCTCGATCTTGGTGTTCGGCAGGTCGATGAAGACGACCGTCACGCCGTGGGCGGGTTCGGCCTGCGGCGCGCCGACCCTGGCGCCCAGAGTGCCGCGATACTGCGCAGCGGCCGCGTCAAGGTCGGGTACGGCGATGGCGACGTGGTTCAGGCGTCCGATCATGGGGTCCTCCGCAGTTTTGGGCCTTATGCGGCGAGGGGCAAGCCCATGCAAGCGGCGCGAAGGTCGCAGCGTCGTTAACCGGGACTTTACGCGGCGTGCGCAGACTAGGTGCGGGCCCAATTACGCCCGAACGAAGCAGGAGGCCGCCATGCCGTTTCTTCCCGATCCGCAACTGCCCGCGGTGCCCCCGGGCGCGGCCCTGCCTTTGCAAGGTCTGACGTTGATGATCGTGGATGACAGCCGCTTTACCTGCGATGCGCTGCGGCTGATCCTGCACCGCGCGGGCGCGCGGCTGCGCCGGGCGGAAAGCCTTGAAATCGCACGGCTTCACCTGAACTGCTACCGGCCGGACCTTGCCATTGTCGACCTTGGCCTGCCCGACGGACGGGGTGAGGACCTGATTGCCGAACTGTCGGCGGACGGGTTCCCGGTCCTTGGAATTTCCGGCGACCCGGACGGGCGGGCGGCGGCGCTTGATGCCGGGGCGGCGGCTTTCCTGGAAAAACCCATCGGCTCGGTCGCGGGGCTGGTGCGGCTGATTCGGCAGCTGACGACCGGCGTCGGCCCGGTGGAAAAGGGGGAAGAGGTTCCCGTCCCCACCGGCGATCCGGTGGCACTGCGCGACGATCTGGTGCGCGTGGCCCAGCTGATCACGGCACCCGGCGATCCGGCCTATGCGCTGGCCTTCCTGCGAAGCCTCGCGCGGGCTTCGGGCGACAGCGCGCTGGAAGACGCGGCGCGTGACAGCTCTACCGGGTTCGACCGGGCGCGGCTTGCCTGCATGATCGAAGAGCGGCTTTCGACGCTGCGCTCGCTCGCCTGACTAAAGCGCCGGGTCGCTTGCCGGCCGGACAAGGCGCGTCAGGTCCGACAGCCGCTCACGCTGGCGGCCACGCGCATCGAAGTTCCCGGGCGCAAGCCAGACCGCAAAGGCCTCGGCCAGCGCGGGCCATTCGCTGTCGATCACCGAAAACCAGGCCGTGTCGCGGTTGCGCCCCTTCACGACCAGATGGTTGCGAAAGACCCCCTCATAGCTGAACCCCAACCGCTGCGCCGCGCGACGCGAAGCAAGGTTCAGCGCGTTGCACTTCCATTCATAGCGCCGGTAGCCCGCCTGAAAGGCCCAGCGCATCATCAGGAACATTGCCTCGGTCGCCGCCGCCCCGCGCTGCAGGGCGGGCGAGATGCAGATATGCCCGACCTCGATCGACCCGGCCTCGGGCGCGATCCGCAGGTAGCTGGCAATGCCGCCGCACTTCCCCGTCACCGCATCGCGCATCACGAAAAAGCGCGGGTCCTCGCCCCCCTCCCGCTCACGCGCCCAACGGTGATAGGCCGAACCCGAGGTGAAGGGGCCATAGGGCATGTAGTCCCACAAGGCATCGTGGCCCTGGAAGGATTCCTGCAATTCAAAGGCATGGGTGTCGGCCTGCAACGGTTCCAGCCGGACAAGACGCCCCTCAATTGCTGCCTGGTCCGGACGGCGCGGCGGCGTCCAGCCCGTGACCTCATCGCCCAGTGCCTGTGCCATGCGACTGCCCTCCGTTCTGAAGGGCAGGCTATGCCGCAGGCCCGGGGCTTCGCAAGGTCACAGAAGCAGCGACGGCCCGGCCTCCATTTTCAGGCCCGGGAAGATCGTCCGTTCCAGCACTGTCCGGTCCAGCGCGAAAAGGCCCGCCATCGCCTGCGCCGCCCAGTCGCGCACGTCCGAGGTCGGCATCAGGTCGCGCCGGTCGTAAAGATCAGCTTCC
>JBGSVS010000019.1:0-2013 GCA_041752895.1 Tabrizicola sp. | reverse complement strand
CCCAGGACCGAGGTCGACACCGCCGGGGCGAACTCGGTCGCGGGTGCAGGCTCGGCCGGTCCGGTGATCGACGCCGGACCCTCCGCCTTTTTCTGGAACAGGGCGCAGCCCGATAGGGCCAGGGCGAAAACGGGAAGAACCACAAGATGTCTCATGGTCGTAGCCTAACCTGCCGCCCGACGCCCCGCAATCGTCGCATACTGACTTGTGCGCCACCTCGCACGGGCCTACCTTCGCCCGATGCAGCCGCTGATCGACCCCTTCGCCCGCGCCATCAACTACCTGCGCGTTTCGGTCACCGACCGCTGCGACTTCCGCTGCACCTATTGCATGTCGGAACACATGACTTTCCTGCCCAAGGCCGACCTGCTGTCCCTGGAAGAACTCGACCGCCTCTGCTCGACCTTCGTCCGCATGGGCGTCCAGAAACTGCGCATCACCGGCGGCGAGCCTCTCGTCCGCAAGGGCATCCTCACCTTCTTCGAGGCGATGTCCCGCCACCTCGCCAGCGGCGCGCTCAAGGAACTGACGCTGACGACCAACGGCAGCCAGCTGGCGAAATTCGCCCAGCCCCTCGCCGACCTCGGCGTGCGCCGGATCAACGTCTCGCTCGACACGCTCGACCCCGAAAAATTCGCACAGATCACCCGCTGGGGCCGCCTGCCCCAGGTCCTTGAAGGCATCGACGCTGCCAAGACCGCAGGCCTTCGGGTAAAGATCAACGCCGTCGCCCTGAAAGGCTTCAACGAGGATGAGCTTTTCCCCCTCCTCGACTGGTGCGCCGCAGAAGGCCACGACCTCACCTTCATCGAGGTCATGCCGATGGGCGAGGACATGACCGCCAATCGCCTTGACCAATACTGGCCGCTGAAGGACCTCCGCACCCGCCTCGCCGACCGCTTCACCCTCACCGACCTGACCGAACGCACCGGCGGCCCCGCCCGCTATGTCCGGGTCGAGGAAACCGGCCAGAAGGTTGGCTTCATCACGCCGCTAACCCACAATTTCTGCGAAAGCTGCAACCGGGTGCGGCTCACCTGCACGGGAGAGCTGTACATGTGCCTCGGCCAGGAAGACATGGCCGACCTCCGGGCGCCACTGCGCGCCAGCCCGGACGATGCGCAGTTGGAACACTCCATCCGCGCCGCCATCGCCCGCAAGCCGAAGGGCCACGACTTCGACTACAGCCGGCAAAAAGTGGCAGGCCAGATCACCCGCCACATGAGCCACACCGGCGGCTGAAGACCCAAATTCCTTGCTTAAGGAATTTGTCCCTGGCCCGACAGCCGCGCCCTACTTCGTCAGGATCAACTTCCCCGCCCGGGTGATCCGCAGCGAATAAACCTGCCCGTCCAGCACGATCCGCGCCAGCGACCCGCCCTCGGTCAGTGCCCGCGCGTCATGCACCGGCGTCGCGTCCGTCGTCAGCCAGGGCTCCACATGTGCGTTCATTTGCCCGCCTCCAGCCGCGCAATAAGCGCTTCCAGCATCTGGCCCGGCAGCAATCCCTGCGCCGCCTGGCTCAACAGCTCCAAAAAATCGGCCCCCCGGGCCGCAGCACGCTCTGGCATGGTGAACTCCACCGCATTGAAGGACACCGGGCGTGTCCCGGATCAGGTCCGGGGCTGGCTGGGTTTCTGAAAATTATCCTTACTAAACCACTCAGGTATGTCAATCCCCCAAGCTGGCCACATTCCGCTGGCCCCCGCCGCCGCAGAGGCTATCGTGGCTGCGGAACCAGACCGATGACCGACGACCCTGCAGGCCAGCTTCTCAGCGTCCCGCCGCCCCGCCTTTCCGCCGGGCGCCTTGCCGGGCTGGCGAAAGGTCACTGGGGCCTGACCGGCACCCTCACGCCGCTCACCTCCGAGCGTGACCAGAACCACCGGCTTGATACCGCCACCGCCAGCTACACCCTGAAACTCGCCAACCCGGCCGAGCCCGCCTGCCTGACCGCCTTCCAGACCGAAGCGCTCCTCCACGTCGCGGCCCACGCCCCGGACCTCCCCGCCC
>JBGSVS010000018.1:0-4711 GCA_041752895.1 Tabrizicola sp. | reverse complement strand
GCGGCATGGCGGGGCTTGGCCTTGCCCGTCCGGTGTTTCTGGCGGCCTTCGATTGTGGCACCCAGACCGTCACCCAAGGCCCGGCGCTGGAGGGTCAGTGGGAACTGTCCTGGAACCACGGCGACCACCAGCTGGTGTTTGCGGCCCCGTCCTACGCGTTCCAGATCGACGATACGGGGCGGCTGACGGATGCGGGTCGGGCAGAGAAGGCGGTGCTGATGACCGAGGCGCTGCTGGCGGTGCAGGGCGGGGGCAAGTGGGTTTGCCCGGTGATCCAGCTGGCGGAACGGACGGGCGACGACATCTTGCTGGTCTGCGAGGCGCAGGACGGGCTGATGATCGACCCGGACGATCCCTTTGGTGCCGGTCCGGCAGCGGGATTTGCGCTGGAGGGGGTGACCAATGGTGCGACGATCACCGGGATCGAGTTCGCGAAGTATGACCCCAAGGCGGTGATCCTTCGCTGTTCGCAGCGGCCCGAGGGGGAAGTCTTCGTCACCTACGCCTATGGCGAGGGGCCGGGCACAGGGCCTTATCCGGCGAACCGAGGGGCCTTGCGGGGCGATTTCGGCGCAGGCGCGTTGCGGCGCTGGGCGCTGCCCGCGCGGCTGAAGCTGACCGACGGCACGCCCTGATGGCGTTCACGGCCGACACGATCCGGAACGACAACATCTGTGTCATCTGGGTGGATGACATGATCGACGTCTTCACCTGGCGTAAGACCTTCGGGCTGACGATCCAGACGCCGAACCTTGACCGCCTCTTGAACCGGGGGGTGCGGTTCGGCAACGCCTATGCCACGGTCCCCCTTTGCGCCCCCTGCCGGGCCGAGCTTGCTACCGGGCTTTCGCCGTTTCGGACCGGGCTTGTCGACCTTAACCGCTTCTGGCGGCAGGTTCTGCCCGCAGAGAAAGCCTGGGCCTATGACCTGCGCCGCGCGGGGTTCTACAACTTTACCACCGGGAAGGTCGACGCGACCTATACGCCAATGCCCCTGCGGCTGCGGCGGGTGCTGTTCCACGAAGACCCGCAGGCCTTTGATTCCGGCGGGCGGACCAAGCTGAAGCCCTACCTTGACCGGGGGCCGGGGATCACCGGGGTCAATCATCCGGACGACGACGGGTCACAGGACAAGCTGTTCTACGATTTCACCGTGGCGCAGAACGCGATCGACTTTCTGGGGCGCGGCGTGGACCCGAACCGGCGGCACCTGATCCAGCTGGGCTTCAAGCACCCGCATTACAACCTGGAATGCCCCGACCGGTTCTACCAGCTGTATGACCCCGCCGACATCCGCTGGCCCGACATCGCCGCGCCCGAGGATTACTACGGCCCCCCGCCCGGCTTTGCGGTCTATGAGGCGGCCTATATCGCCAACGGCAACTGGACGCCGGAGAAGGGCGGCGATGACGGCTGGCGGCAGGTCGTGCGCGCCTATTTCGCGGCGATCAGCCATGTCGACCATGAGATCGGGCGGTTCCTGCGGGCGCTGGAGGCCTCACCCCTGGGCGACCGGACGACGGTGGTCTTCCTGTCGGACAACGGCTTCAACCTGGGGAACCACGACAGTTTCCACAAGATGAGCCAGTGGGACAGCGCCGCCCACGTGCCCTTCGGCCTTTGGTCGCCCCGGATGGAGGAAGGGCGGGTCGTGGACCTGCCCGTCAGCCTGCACAACTTCCCCAAGACGATCATGCAGCTGGCCGGGTTGCCTCCGCGCCCGGACTGGGTGTCGGGCCAAAGCCTGTTGCCGCTGATCGACCCCAGTTTCGGGGAGTTTGACGAGACGAAATCGCCGATCACCTCGGTCTTCGGGACGCTGTCGGTCAGGCCCTCCATCGAAGGCTATCGGCAGTTCCGCTATTTCCGCTATCCGAACGGGGAAGAGCATGTCTACGACGTGGTCGCCGACCCGGGCGAGACGGAGAACCTGATCGCGACCGCGCCTATGGACGTGTTGCGGGGCGAGCTGGTGAAGGGTGCCCTGGACCTTGGCCTGGACCTGCGGGGGTTCGAGAACCCGGCGGACGGGGTCAACGCGATGATGGCGGTCGACGGGTCCGTGGTGCTGGAAGGGCACCGGGGCAACGACAACTATTGGGCCTATGGTGCCGAGGCCGAGAAGATCAGGGAAACCAAGGACGGCGGCGACGACACGCTTTGGTATCTGGGCGGGCCGGATGATTATGTGCTTCACTGCCCGATGAACGTGGAGAACATCCGCATCGCGACAGTGCTGGCGCGGAACGAAGGCGATGATGTCTCCAAACGCGCGGGTCGCGTGTTGCGGATCGTGGCGCATCCCGACAGCCCGATCAATTTCGAGACAAGCGAGCGGGTGATGGTCAACGTCACCGGATCGCGCGGGAACGACGTGATGATCGGGCCGAAGTATGGGGGTGCGACCTTCTACGGCGGCGCGGGGGATGATGTGCTGAAGGCGATCACCCTGCACCCGAACTCACGCCATTTCTTCTATGGCGGGGCGGGGAATGACCGAATCTCTGGTGGGGGCGGGCGCGATGTGCTGGAGGGTGGCACCGGCGATGACACGATCATCGGGGTCGCGGGCCGCAACCAGATTTTCGGCGGGCATGGCAATGACGAGATCCACGATGGCGATGCCTCGTCGGTGGTGCATACCGGGCCGGGGCGGAACCGGGTGAACCTGAACGGCGGCAACGATACAATCCACGCGGGCACGGGGATAAACCTGGTCGATCCGGGGACCGGCGCGGTGGTCTTTGTGCTGGCCTATGGCGGGGTGACGCAGGTCAGCCAGTGGGATGCCAGCCAGGTCTATGACCTTTCGGCCTGGCCGAAGTCGCCCCAAGTTACGCGCCGCCCGGACGGGCTGGTCGACGTGACGCTGGGGCATTCGGTGTTGCGGATCGCCGGAGTGCCCGGCGATCACGATGTTGCAACGCAGATCAGACAGGGCGGGACTACTCCGCCACTTTGACCACGGTTCCATGCCCGTCGTCATCGCCGCGCGTCTTCCACAGCGAATAGAAGATGCCCGCCACGATGATGCCGATGGTGATCGCCAGCGACAGGTAGGGGTCGAACTTGCCGAAGAAGTAGCTGTAGAACCCTTTGAGGCCGATGAAGATCAACACCACAGCCAGCGCATACTTCAGGTAGTGGAAGCGGTGCACCAGGGCCGCCAGCGCGAAGTACAGCGCGCGCAGGCCAAGGATCGCCATGATGTTCGCGGTGTAGACGATGAAGGTGTCGGTGGTGATCAGGAAGATCGCGGGCACCGAGTCCACGGCGAAGATCAGGTCGGCGAAGTTGATGACGATCAGCGCCACGAACAGGGGTGTCGCGAACAGCACCAGCTTGCCCGTCGCGGGGTGCGGCTGGCGGACGAAGAACTTCTGCCCATGCAGGTCCTTGGTCACGTTCATGTATTTCGCGGTCAGCTTCACGACGGGGTTCTTCGAAACGTCGGTATCGCCTTCCGGAACGACCAGCATCTTGATGCCGGTAAAGGCCAGGAAGGCCGCGAAGACCAGCGTCACCCAGCCGTAGTTGGAAATCAGCTCGGCCCCGATGGCGATCATGATGCCGCGCAGGATGATGACGCCGATGATGCCCCAGACGAGGGCCCGGTACTGGTATTTCCGCGGAATGGCGAAGTAGCCGAAGATCAGGGAGATGACGAAGACGTTGTCGATCGAGAGCACTTTCTCGATGATATAGCCCTGGAAATAGGCCGCGACCGGGTTGGTGCCGTCACTGGTGACCAGGGTGCCGTTCGCCCAGGCCCACCAGATGTAACCGCCAAACAGGATCGCGATGGCGATGTAGAACGCCGACAGCTTCAGGCTTTCGACAACGCCAAGCTCGTGGTCGCCCTTGTTCAGCACACCCAGGTCAAAAATCATCAGCGTGACGACGATGCCCAGGAACATGAGCCATAGCCAGACCGGCTTGGCCAGAAATGTCAGAAAAAGGAATTCCATCCCCGTTTGCCTCTCTTTTGGGTGCGTCGAGAGGTCAGCCTTCTGAGGGGCAGAGTGCCGGGCATGACATCGAGCACGATTTCTCGATGCGGTCCGACATCACGGCGCCACCCAAGGGTGACAACGTCAGAGGGGCCCGGCCCGCAAGAGGCTAGGTGGGGCCGAAGCGTGCCGATTCAACCCCTGACAGGGAGGAAAGTTCACACGACCGTGACTCTTGCACGCTGCAGGGCGGATATTCCGTCGGGCAAGGGCTTGTGACAGGGCCCTTGCGGCCTGTATGCCCGTGACTAAGCGAGGACATGCCCATGAGCCTGAACACCTTCGGACACCTCTTCCGCGTCACGACCTGGGGCGAAAGCCACGGGCCAGCGATTGGTTGCACGGTGGATGGGTGCCCCCCTGGCGTGGCTTTGGCCGAGGCGGACATCCAGCCGTGGCTGGACAAGCGCAAGCCGGGTCAGAACAAGTTCACCACCCAGCGCAAGGAACCCGACGAGGTTCGCATCCTGTCGGGCGTGTTCGAGGGCAAGACGACCGGCACGCCGATCCAGCTGATGATCGAGAACACCGACCAGCGGTCGAAGGACTATGGCGAGATCGCACAGTCGTTCCGCCCCGGCCATGCCGATATCACCTATCACCAGAAATATGGGCTACGGGACTATCGCGGCGGCGGGCGGTCCTCGGCGCGTGAGACGGCGTCGCGGGTTGCAGCGGGCGGCGTGGCGCGGGCCGTGCGG
>JBGSVS010000017.1:0-8068 GCA_041752895.1 Tabrizicola sp. | reverse complement strand
GAGGTCGCCTCAAACCGGCCGGTTGCGTTGCTGGCGGCACCCCGGGCCCGCAGACGCTGGCCGGGCAGGATGGTGGCGTCGTCGGTCATGGCTGAAATCTAGAACAAAAAACGAACAATCGCCACAACTTTCCGGCTGGCGACGGCTTTCTGTCGGCTTTCATCCGGTGTATGTCGCTTGGCGAATAGTGGGTGCGTCGCTTTGCGACCATCACCATGCCAAACCATTCCGCTTTGGAGCACGCCGATGGCCGACGACGACGAGATCATCCTGTCCGAACTGTCGGATGACGAGCTTGTGCTGCAGATGCACGACGACCTTTACGACGGTCTCAAGGAAGAGATCGAAGAGGGCGTGAACATCCTGATCGCGCGTGGCTGGACGCCTTACGACGTGCTGACCAAGGCGCTGGTGGCAGGCATGACGATCGTTGGCGCCGACTTCCGCGACGGGATCCTGTTCGTCCCCGAAGTGCTTCTGGCCGCGAATGCGATGAAGGCGGGGATGTTCATCCTGAAACCCTTGCTGGTCGAAACCGGTGCCCCGCGCATGGGCAAGATGGTGATCGGCACGGTGAAGGGCGATATCCACGACATCGGCAAGAACCTTGTCGCGATGATGATGGAAGGCGCTGGTTTCGAGGTGCGCGACCTTGGGATCAACAACTCGGTCGAGAAATACCTTGAGGCGCTGGAAGCCGAAAAGCCCGATATCCTGGGGATGTCGGCCCTGCTGACCACGACGATGCCCTACATGAAAGTCGTGATCGACACGATGAAGGAAAAGGGCATGCGCGAGGATTATATCGTGCTGGTCGGCGGTGCGCCCCTGAACGAAGAGTTTGGCAAGGCCATCGGCGCGGATGCCTATTGCCGCGATGCCGCCGTCGCGGTGGAGACAGCGAAGGCCTGGGTGGCGCGCAAGCACAACCAGCTGAACGGCTGACGCGCAACAGGCACGGATACGGCAGACACGGATATGGCAGACACGGGCCTGTGATTCGGGTGGGGCTTGCAGAAGTGCCGCCTGGGGAGCATGCTGGACGTCTGGGAGGCAAGTTATGCCCTTGACGCATTTTCTTGGATTGATCGCGCTGGTGATCCTGGCCGCCGGACTGACGGTCTGGCTTGCGGTCTGGTCCGGAGTTCCGCTGGCCGCCGTCGCCTTTGCCACCCTGTCCGCCAGCCTGATCCTGACCTGGACACGGGTCGGCCGCTAGGTCCGCGATGGACGACCTTACCCTTTCCGAAACTGGGCTGGAGCCGTCGCGGGCGGGCAAGGTCCTGCTGATTGCCTGCGGCGCGCTGGCGCATGAGATCCTGGCGCTGAAGGCGGCGAACGGCTGGACCCATCTTGACCTGCAATGCCTGCCGGCCAAGCTCCACCTCTGGCCCGACCGGATCATCCCGGCAGTCGAGGCTGCGGTCGAGGCGGCACGAGGGGGGTACGACAAGGTTTTCGTCGTCTATGCCGATTGCGGGACCGGGGGCCTTTTGCAGGCCGCTTGCGACCGGTTGGGGGTCGAGATGGTGGAAGGCCCGCATTGCTATGCTTTCTTCGAAGGGAACGCGGTCTTCGCGGCGCGGGCCGAGACAGAGTTCGACGCCTTTTACCTGACCGATTTTCTGGTGCGGCAGTTCGATGCCTTCGTCTGGAAGCCGATGGGCCTGGATCGGCACCCCGAGCTGCGGGACATGTATTTCGGGAACTACACCAAGCTGGTCTATCAGGCGCAGGTCGATGATCCGGCGCTGGATGCGAAAGCCGAGGACTGCGCGGCGCGGCTGGGCCTGGCCTATGAACGGCGGTTCACCGGCTATGGTGATCTGGCGGTGACCTTAGCGCGGGTCGCCGGTTAACCTAAGAAATCGGTGATGACAGCGACACCGGGTGCGGTAGGTCCGTCGAAGGCCCTCAGTTCTTCGGTAGCTTTGGAAAGCGGGACCGTCCGGGCGACGATGGGCGCAACGTCGATCCGGCCGGTCTCGATCAGCGACAAAAGCGTCGGGTAGCGCCAGGCGGGCATGCCCCTTGTGCCAAAGACCGACAACTGGCGCATGTAAAGCGTGTTCATGTCGATCTTTATCTGCGCGGTGTGGCCGGTGGGCAGGCCGACCTGAACGTGGCGGCCAAGGGGGCGTAGGCATTTCAACGAGTTGTTCGCGGTGACTTCGATCCCAAGCGCCTCGACGCTGACATGGGCACCGCCCTGGGTTAGTTCGACGATCTTCGCGGCGACATCGCCGACGCGGGCGTCGAATGCGGCTTCGGCGCCAAGGGATAGGGCGTGGGTCAGCTTTTCGGGGACGACATCGACCACGATCACCCGCGCGCCAAGGGCCTTGCCGATCAGCAGGCAGGAAAGCCCGATCCCGCCAGTGCCGTGGACGGCGAGCCATTCTCCGGCCTGCAGGGCCGCGCGCCCCGTCAGCGCGTGGAAGGCGGTGGTGACGCGGCAGCCAAGACCGGCGGCGAGGGCGGGGGAGAGGTTTTCGGGCAGGCGGGTCAGGTTGTGGGCATGGGGGACCGAGACATACTCGGCATAGGCACCCCGGTCGCCGAAGCCCGGGACGCGCTGGGCGCGGCAGGTGGTGGTCTGGCCCGAGCGGCATTCGGGGCAGTCGCCACAGGCCAGGATGAAGGGGGCGATGACGCGGTCGCCCTTGCGCCACTTTGCCAGCGGGCCCGCTTCGACGACCTCACCGCAATATTCGTGGCCGGGGATGTCGCCGGGTTTGACCTTGGGGTGTTCGCCGACCCAGCCATGCCAATCGCTGCGGCAGATGCCGCAAGCGAGGGTTTTCAGGACCACGCCATCGGCTTCGCAGGTGGGATCGGGGACGGTTTCGAGGCTGAGGGGCTCGCGGTAGGCGCGAAGAACAGCGGCGCGCATCAGGACCTCCGGTAGTGGTTCAGGACGAAGACGCGGATCGCCGAGGCAAGGCCGGTGTCGCCGGAGCGGCCATCGTCAATTGCGGCGGCCAACTGGTTCAGAGGCACGGCCTGTTCAGCGGCGATGCTGCGGAAGGCCTCCCAGAACTCGGGTTCCAGCGACACGCTGGTGCGGTGGCCGTGAAGGGTGAGCGAGTGCTTGGCGGGGCGGGTGGGCATGGGGTGACCGTAGCGCAACGCTGCGACGGGGTCACCGGAGTTTTCGAAAACTCCGGTTCGGACCCTTCAAAGGGTCCGGTACGATTTCTTTGAAGAAATCGTTCAGGAGACCCGGCGGATCGGCTCGCGGTTGCAGAAGATGACGAACTGTCCGGCATTTTCGACGACGGGAAACCCGCGGCGCTTCATTTCGTCGAGGAACGGCTCACGGCCGACATAACGTTCCACGTCACGGACTTTCCGGCGAATGACCCCACCTTCCCGCGCTGCCTGCGACGAAAAGAGATGGGAAATCCATTGGTCGGATGACAGAAACTCTGGCATCACAGACATACGCGCACCTCCTGCCGCAACCCTGCCAACACAGGGTTAACGCGGGGTTACTCCGTTCCGCGCTTGTGGCCGTCCAACGCCTGCGCGGCCTTTTCGGCGCGCGCTTTCTCCAACTCCCGCTCGGATTTCGTGCGACCATGCTTTGCAGCGTTGGCGTCAGCCGAGGCGCGGGCGGCCTTGCGGGCCGACTGCTTCTTTGCGGTGCGGAGGTTGACGACCTCGCCCATCAGCCCTTCGGGCCGACCATGTCTTCGGGGCGGACGATGCGGTCGAAGGTCTCGCCATCGACAAACCCCAGCGCGATCGCCTCTTCCCGCAAGGTCGTGCCGTTCTTGTGAGCGGTCTTGGCGACCTTTGTGGCGTTGTCATAGCCGATGGTCGGCGCGAGCGCCGTGACCAGCATCAGCGATTCCTTCATCAGCTTGTCGATCCGTGCCACGTTGGCCTTTGTCCCCACCACCATGTTGTCGGTGAAGCTTGCCGCCGCATCGCCCAGAAGCTGGATCGATTGCAGCACGTTGTAGGACATCATCGGGTTGTAGACGTTCAGCTCGAAATGCCCCTGGCTGCCGGCAAAGCCCACGGCGGCGTCGTTGCCCATCACGTGGGCGCAGACCATGGTGAGCGCCTCGGCCTGGGTCGGGTTGACCTTGCCGGGCATGATGGAACTGCCGGGCTCGTTTTCCGGCAGGATCAGCTCTCCCAGGCCCGAGCGGGGGCCGGACCCCAGAAGCCGCAGGTCGCTGGCGATCTTGTAAAGGCTGACGGCGACGGTTTTCAGCGCGCCCGAGAACATGACCATAGCGTCATGGGCGGCGAGGGCCTCGAACTTGTTCGGCGCGGTGACGAAGGGCAGGCTGGTGATCTTCGCGATCTGGGCGGCGACTCGGGTGTCCCAGCCGACCCGGGTGTTAAGGCCGGTGCCGACGGCGGTGCCACCCTGGGCCAGTTCATAGATGTGGGGCAGGCACAGCTTCACCCGCTCGATCCCCTTCCTGACCTGCATCGCGTAGCCCGAGAATTCCTGCCCCAGCGTCAGCGGGGTCGCGTCCTGGGTATGGGTCCGGCCGATCTTGATGATGTCCTTGAATTCGTGGGATTTCGCCTCCAGCGCGGCCAGCAGCTTTTCCAGCCCCGGGATCAGCACGTCGCGGGTGTGCATGCCGATGGCGACATGCATCGCGGTCGGGAAGGTGTCGTTCGAGGACTGGCCCATGTTCACATGGTCGTTCGGATGGACGGGCTTTTTCGAGCCCAAGACGCCGCCCAGCATCTCGATGGCGCGGTTCGAGATCACCTCGTTCGCATTCATGTTCGACTGGGTGCCCGAGCCCGTCTGCCAGACCACCAGCGGGACGTTGTCGTCAAAGCGGCCCTCGATCACCTCTTGCGCGGCGGCGGCGATGACTTGGCCAAGCTCGGCCGAGATGTCGCCCTGGTCGATGTTGACCAGCGCGCAGGCCTTCTTGATCACGCCAAGCGCGCGGATGATCGGGACCGGTTGGCGTTCCCAGCCGATGGGGAAGTTGATGATCGAACGCTGCGTCTGCGCGCCCCAGTACTTGTCGCTGGGCACCTCAAGCGGGCCAAAGCTGTCGGTCTCGGTCCGGGTGGCGGTCATGGCGGTCTCCTCGCTGGCTCTGCCTGCCCCTTAGCGCGGAGGTGCGACGGAATCAATCGGCATGCAGTGGTATACCGCAAGGCAAGCGCTTGTGTCGCGGGTCAGGTAGAGCGGCGGAAGCGGTAGACCGTGGCGGGAGGGAGGTTGGCCCAGACCTTGTTGCCTTTGTTCACTGTCAGGCAGAGCGCGGCGATGGTCTCGGGCGGAAGCGGCGGACGCGGGCCGTAGGTGAACTGCACGTAGCGCCCGCGCGGCGCAAGGACCTCGAAGGCGGCGGCGACGATGCCCTGCCGGACCTCCTCGGGCATCGACAGGAGCGGCAGGCCCGAGACCACGGTGGAAACGCCAGGCGGGACAAGCTTGGCGGCCTCTTGCGCGGGAAGTTGGTGCACAGTGACGCCCGGGAATTTCCGGCGCAGGTAGACGACAAATTCCTCGTCCAATTCGAACAGCGTCAGATCTTCGGGTCGGACGCCGCGCGCCAGGATCGCCTCGGTAAAGCGGCCGGTGCCGGGTCCGAACTCCACCACCGGGCCGCTTTTCGGGCCAAGGCCAAGGGTCATCGCCCGCGCAAGTGTCCGCGACGACGGCGCGATGGCCGAGACCTGGCGTGGATTTTTCAGAAGCCTGCGACGGAACAGCGCGAGATCACTCATCCCCTAGTGCTTGCGGAACTGGTCAAGCGATACAACCTCGCCCGGACGGCGTTCGGGTTCTTCCTCGACCTCGATGTCGGCCTCGTCCTCTTCGTCATCCTCGTCCTGCTCCTGGGTTTCGAACCGCAGGCCGAATTCGACGGACGGGTCGACAAAGGTGCGCAGCGCGTCGAAGGGGATGACCATCGGCTCGGGATTGTTGCCGAAGTTCAGGGTAATACTGAAGCCTTCATCCGTGACGGCAAGGTTTTCGAACCAATGCTGGATGACGATGGTCATTTCCGTCGGATAGCGTTCCTTCAGCCAGTCGGCGATCTGCACGTCGGGGTGCGTGGTGTCGAAGGTGATGAAGAAATGATGCGCTCCCGGAAGCCCGTGTTCGGACACATCGGTCAGGACTGACTGGATCAGGCCCCGCATCGCGCGGTGCATCAGATTGCCGTAGTCGATGCTGCGCGCCATAGTCGCCGTCCTTTCCCGGTTGGGTTGCAGCATAGGCAATTCGGGGGCCAAGGGAAGGGGGGGATCGCGGCTGTGCGGACCGACGTCACAGAAGCGTCGCGATGGCCGAACCTGCTGCCGAAATCGCAAGCACCCAGATCAGCGACCAGTGGCGTATGAGGAGCAGGTAGGCCGCCAGAACCGCAAGAAGCGCCGGAACGGGGCGCAACGTGGTGGGGTCGGGCAGCGACAGGTGCAGCGGGCCGAGGTTGATTTCGGGGACCGACGCGAAAAGGACATGCAGCGCGAACCACAGCGACAGATTCGCGATGACACCGACCACCGCCGCCGTGATCGCCGCAAGCGCACCAGAGAGGCGCGGCATGTGGGTCAGCCGGTCGATGAAGGGGCTGCCCGCGAAGATGAAGAGGAACGAAGGCACGAAGGTCATCCACAGCGCGATGACTGCTCCGGCCACGCCCATGGTCCAGCCGCCGACCTGATGAGCGGCAAGGTAGCCCACGAATTCGTTGACCAGGATCAGGGGGCCGGGCGTGGTTTCGGCCAGCCCCAGCCCGTCGATCATCTGCGGCAGGGTGAGCCAGCCCTTCGCCTCGACCACTTCCTGCGCCATCCAGGCGAGGACGGCATAGGCCCCGCCGAAGGTCAGGATGGCGAGTTTGGAAAAGAAGATCCCGATCTCGGCCAGGCGTCCCGGAGCGAGGAGGATGAGCGCGCCAAGGGGCAAAAGCCAGATCGCCAGCCAGACGGCCCCCGCTTTCAGCGACCGGGCGAGGGCGGCGGGTGGGGCCGGGGTAGCAGGGTCGGGCGTTGCGGCCTGTGTGCGGAGATAGCCCCAAACTGCGGCGGCAAGGATGATCAGCGGGAACGGCAGTTTGAGAAGGAAAAGCCCGGCAAAGGCCGCGGCTGCGATGAAATAGGCCTCACGCGATTTCAGGGCGCGCTTGGAGACGCGGATCAGCGCCTCGATCACGATGGCGATGACGGCGGCCTGGACCCCGGTGAACAGGGCGGCGATCAGCGGGACCTGACCGAAGGCGGCGTAGACCATGCTAAGTGCAAGAACGACGCAGGCGCCGGGCAGCACGAACAGCCCCCCGGCGATCAGCCCGCCCTTCACGCCGTGCAGCCGCCAGCCGATCCAGGTGGCCAACTGCATCGCCTCAGGCCCCGGAAGCAGCATGCAGAACGACAGGGCGCGCAGATAGTCGGCCTCGCTGACCCATTTCTTCTCGTCCAGGATCACCCGGTGCATGAGGGCGATCTGCGCGGCGGGCCCGCCGAAGGACAGAAAGCCGATGCGCGCCGAGACGCGGGTCAGTTCGGACAGGCTGGGAGTCATGTCGCTGGTCATTCCTTGCGCCCTGCGGGCCAGTCATGGCCTTCCTCGTGCCCATCACGGGCCCAGCGATAGAGCGCGTCATAGAGCGCGATCCCGGCTTCAAGCTGTTGCAGGTCATCACGAAACATCCGTGACAGACCGACCGAAAGCGCGAGGAGTCCGGACGCCTGAGGGGCCAGGTCGTGCCGGTCGGTATCGGCCCCCCGGATGACGGTGGCCATGCGGTCCAACGGTTCGCAGTGCAGGCCGAAGTCATCCAGCAGCGCGTCGAAACTGCACTGATCGCCCCGGTGGCTGAAGGTCACACCCTCGATGTCATAGGGCACGGCGTCAAAGCGGGCAGCGACCTCGGCGACCTCCGCCGGGGCGACGTAAAGGAAGCGCGCTTTGGGGTCGATGAAGCGCCGGATCAGCCAGGGGCAGGCGATGCGGTCGATCTTCGGGCGGTGGCGGGTGACCCAAGGGGTGCCGGGGGCGGGCAGGGTGGCAAGCGGAGTTATCGGGAGGCCAGCGGCTTCCCAAGCCAGCGCGCCGCCCTCCAGC
>JBGSVS010000016.1:0-2231 GCA_041752895.1 Tabrizicola sp. | reverse complement strand
TCGGCGGTGGCCTCGAACTCGCCGCCGCCTGCGACATCCGCCTCATCACGCCGAAAGCCACCATCGCTCTGCCAGAGGCCGGGGTCGGCATCGTCCCCGGCTGGTCCGGCTCCCAACGCCTCGCCCGCCTGATCCCCGAAGGCATCCTCAAGGAAATGGCCCTCTTCGGCCGCCGTATCGAGGCTTCCCGCCTCGTCGCCTGCGGCTTCGTTGCCGAAGTCACCGAAGACCCCCGCGCGACCGCCCAAGCCATCGCCGAACATGCCGCCACCCTCTCCCCCCGCGCCACGGAAATCACCAAGGCGATGATCCACGCCGGACAAGGCGAGGACCAAGCTGCCCTGATCGAAGCCCTCGGCTCCGCCGCCATCGCCGCGAGCGAAGACCGGGCCAAGGGCGTCGCCGCCTTCCAGCAAAAACGCAAACCAGACTTCCCGGGGACCTGAATGCTTGACCTGACCGTGATCCCCGCAATCCAGACCACTCTCCCGCCGGTCTTCCACGCCCGCCACCTGATCGACGGTGTATGGCGAGACGGCGGCGAGACCAGTGAGCGCCTCTCCCCGTCGCACGGGACCGTCGTTTCACATTCACAAATTGGAACGATCCAAGATGCCGAAGCCGCCATCACCGCTGCCCGCCGCGCCTTCGACGATGGCCGGTGGAGCCAACTGTCAGGCAAAGCCCGCGCCACGGTCCTTCTCAGGGTCGCCGACCTGATCGAGGCGAACACCGACCGCATGGCTTTGATCGAAACGCTGGAATCCGGCAAACCCATCACCCAGTCGAGGGGAGAAATCGCCGGGGCCGCCGACCTTTGGCGCTACGCCGCCGCGCTCGCCCGGACGCTGCACGGCGACAGCCACAACTCCCTTGGCCCCGACATGCTGGCCGTGGTCCTCAAAGAACCCATCGGCGTCGTCAGCATCATCACGCCCTGGAACTTCCCCTTCTGGATCCTGTCGCAGAAGCTTCCCTTCGCGCTGGCCGCGGGCTGCACCTGCGTCGTCAAACCCTCCGAACTCACCCCCTCGACCACCGTCATCCTTGGCGAACTCCTGCACGAAGCAGGCCTCCCGCCCGGCGTCGTCAATATCGTGCTCGGCTACGGCCAGCCGGTCGGAGCAACCCTCGCCAGCCACGCATCCGTCGACATGGTCACCTTCACCGGCTCCACCGCCGTAGGCCGCAGCATCGCCGCCGCAGCCTCAACCACCCTCAAGAAGGTCGCCCTCGAACTCGGCGGCAAGAACCCGCAGGTGATCTTCCCCGATGCCGACCTCACCTCAGCCGCCGATGCCGTAACCTTCGGGGTCTATTTCAACGTCGGCCAGTGCTGCAATTCCGGCAGCCGGATCATCGTCCACGAAGACATCGCCGAAGCCTTCACCGCCCGCGTGGTGGACCTGTCCAAACAAGTAGCTTTCGGCGACCCTCTTGACCCCGCGACGCAAGTCGGCGCCATCGTAAGCCGCGAACATGGGGCCAAGATCGACGCTTACGTCACCGCCGCCCGCAACGCCGGGGCCACGGTCGCATTGGGCGGCAAGCCCTTGGACATCCCCGGCCTGACCCCCCAATTCTACCAGCCGACCATCGTGACCGGCGTCACGCCCGACATGGCCATCGCCCGCGAGGAAGTCTTCGGCCCGGTCCTAACCGTCCTCTCCTTCCACACCCTCGACGAGGCCCTGCATCTAGTGAACGACGCCGATTACGGCCTAAGCGCCGGGGTGTGGAGCGAGAACGTCCACACCTGCCTGACCTTCGCCCGTGGTGCCCAGGCGGGCACGGTCTGGACCAACACCTGGATGGACGGCTTTCCCGAAGTCACCTTCGGCGGCGTCAAGCAATCGGGCCTCGGGCGCGAAATCGGCCGCCAGGGCCTCGATGAATTCATGGAGATCAAGTCGCTTGTGATGCGGATCGGCCGCACGCGGGCGCCTTGGGTAAGACCCCGCGGATAGCGGGCATTGATGCGCAAAACGGGAGGAAACCATGCGCCTTTTCAGAAAGACCCTGACCGCTGCGGCGGCCCTTGCCCTGACCACCTCGATGACCTTCGCCGAGGATGTCGAAGTTCTGCACTGGTGGACCTCTGGCGGTGAAGCCGCCGCGCTGAACGTGCTGAAAGATGATCTCGCCACGAAATCCATCGGCTGGGTCGACATGCCCGTGGCCGGAGGCGGTGGGGAGGCCGCGATGACCGCGCTCCGCGCGCGCGTTACGGC
>JBGSVS010000015.1:0-2221 GCA_041752895.1 Tabrizicola sp. | reverse complement strand
GTGCCCGGGGTAACGGCCGAAAGCCTGGCGCAACAGTTTCAGGTGGCGGTGCAGGGCGGGATCATCCTGGCCAAGGCGCTGAATGACCCGGCCCCCGCCCGCGCGGCGTTCGACCATCTGGAGCGCTATCTGCGGATTCTTTTCGCGCGCCCGGTCTGACGCGAGGCCCCCCATCTGCGGGGCGCGCCTGGGTGAGTCTTTCGAATCACAGTCTTCGGAAATCGTGCGGAACCGGCGGCCAGTTGCTGTGCCGCGAGGCCGGAGTCAGGCAGATTCACCGGAGCAACGCCGGAATTTCTGCCGGTCACGCGCTGATCGCGGGCAATTACGGGAAATCACGGGAGTGTCAGGGCCCGTGAGGAAACCACAAGATGTGGGGGCGGGAAACGAGGCCTTCGCCTAGGCATTGAGGAATTCGGGGCAGAGGCGCCACAAGATGCTGGATCGGCGACCCCCGTCAAACAAGATATACCCTCTGTTTCCCTATATTTCCCTTGCTATCCCATAATTTCCCAAGCATACATATCTCACACCGATGAGAAGGGCAGTAATAGTCAGGGGCGGACTAAAGACCCCGAACAAGGCGAAGGCAGCTTCATACAGGCAGCCCCTTTCATCGGTGACAGAGATCCGGCGCGCGAGCGAGCAGCATCTCCCCCAGGTGGCAAGCGTAGCTGGACGCCCAGCGATGGGACAGCGGCGGATCGGGTAGTGGCAGCAACCCGATCCGCCTTTTTCTTTTTCATCGCAGGTGTTTGGGAATTTTGGTGAAGGTCGCGACACGGCGATGGCAGAGCGGTTCACAGGCGAAATCTACCAGAAGGTGGATGCCAAGGCGCGGGTGTCGATCCCGGCCGACTTCCGCGCTATCCTGAAAGAGCTTGACCCCGGCGCCCCCGACGCAGCGCGCCCGCGTGTCCAGATGGTCTATGGCGGTCCGGCGCGGAGTTTCGTGGAATGCTTCGGCAAGGAAATCTTCGAAGGCTACGCCTCTGAGATCGAGGCGATCGAAGACGAGAATGATCGGGATTTCGCCGAACTGAACATGGTCTCCCGGTCGGTGAAGGTCGAGGTCGAGCCGGATGGCAGGATCGTCCTGCCGCAGCGCGTCCGCGAGAAGATCGGTCTGGGGGATGAGGTTCAAGACAAGTCCGAAATCGTCTTCGTCGGCAAGTCCGACCGGTTCCAAATCTATCGGCGCGACGTCTACGATGCGAAATTCGTCAACGTTGCCAAGGACGAGAAGGACGACCAGCGAGACCCATTCAGTGTGGTCAAGGCGCACAGGCGCAAGGGGTAGGCCATGACGGGTCCGCTGCCCCGCCTTTCCGGATCTGGCCAGCCCGAAGGTGCCCATGTCCCGGTCCTGATCGACGCGATCCTGAAGGAATGCGCGCCGGTTGGGGGCGTCTGGCTGGACGGAACGCTGGGGGCGGGGGGCTATACGCGCGCGCTTCTGGCCGCGGGGGCTGCCCAGGTGATCGGGGTGGACCGTGATCCGCTGGCGTTGCAGATGGCCGCCGGATGGGCCGGGGCTTACGGCGACCGGGTGCGGCTGGTGGCGGGGACGTTTTCCGATCTGGACGCGTTGGCCGGCGAACCGCTGGACGGGGTGGTCCTGGACCTTGGGGTCAGCTCGATGCAGCTGGACCAGGCGGAGCGCGGGTTTTCCTTCATGAAGGACGGTCCCCTTGACATGCGGATGAGCCAGGCGGGCGACAGTGCGGCGGACCTGGTGAACGGGGCCGATGAGGGCGTGCTGGCCGATATCCTGTATCACTACGGCGAGGAGCGGGCCTCGCGCAGGATCGCCCATGCCATCGTCATGGCGCGGGTGGTGGAGCCGATCACGACGACAGCGAAGCTGGCCGAGATTGTCTCGAAATGCCTGCCGCGCCCCAAACCGGGGCAAAGCCACCCCGCGACGCGCAGCTTTCAGGCGATACGGATCGCGGTGAACACGGAATTCCAGGAGCTGGCCGAGGGCCTGAATGCCGCCGAACGCGCGCTGAAGCCCGGGGGGCTTTTGGCGGTGGTGACGTTCCACAGCCTTGAGGACCGGATCGTGAAGCGGTTCTTCCAACTGGCCAGCGGGCATGAAGCGAATGCCAACCGCTATGCGCCTGCCCGCGCCGATACCGAGGCGCGGTTCGAGATGGTGACGAAAAAGGCCGTGGCCCCCGACACGGCCGAGGTCGCCCGCAACCCGCGCGCGCGGTCG
>JBGSVS010000014.1:0-7482 GCA_041752895.1 Tabrizicola sp. | reverse complement strand
GGCGCTTCCCGCGCTGGCCGAGATCGCGGCGGCCTGTCCGGGGCGGCTGGAGGTGCTGCATGGTGATGCGCTGGAGCTTGATCTGGCTGCGCACCTGACCCCGCCGTTCAAGATCGTGGCGAACCTGCCCTACAACGTCGGGACCGAGCTTTTGATCCGCTGGCTGACGCCGGAGGCCTGGCCTCCGCAGTGGTCATCGCTGACGCTGATGTTCCAGAAGGAAGTGGCCGAAAGGATCATGGCGAAGCCCCGGACCGAACATTACGGGCGGCTGGCGCTGCTGGCGCAGTATCGCTGCGAGGCGCGGATCGTGATGACCTTGCCGCCCGAGGCCTTTACCCCCGCCCCCAAGGTGCATTCGGCGGTGGTGCAGCTGACCGCCCTGCCCGGCCCCCGGTTTCCCTGCGACTTCAAGGTCTTGCAGCGGGTCACGGCAATGGCCTTCAACCAGCGGCGCAAGATGCTGCGCGCAAGTCTGAAGGGGCTGACCCCGGGGATCGAGGCGGTGCTTGACGGCGTTGGCATCCCACCCACGGCGCGGGCCGAGGAGATCGGGTTGGAGGGGTTCTGCGCTTTGGCGCGCGCGGTCGGGTAAGGGCACGAATTTTCGACGAAAATTCGGTTCTTAGCGCGTGGCGGCAAGGGCCGCGCGGTAAGTGTCGAGGTATTCGGCGGTGTAGGCGGCATAGTCGAAGTCGAGGTCGGAGTGAATCTCCTGGACCATCGACCACATCGCTTCACGCAAGGCAGCGGCGGCCTTCATTGCGCGGTAGCGGCGCCAGAGGTCCGCGTCCGGAGGCGCGCCGAAGTAGGTTTCCAGCACCCAAGCCTCTTGCGCAGGGTCAAGGCCCATGTTGGCCGAGAAGCCCCCAAGGTCGAACAGCGGTGAGCCCCAGCCGGCATAGTCCCAGTCGATCAGCCACATCCGGGCACCGTCGTGCAGGAAATTGCCGGGGAGGAGGTCGTTGTGGCCAAAGACCATCTCGATGCGACCAACCGCATTTTCCAGCACGTCCGCATCGGCCAGAAGGTCGGGAAGCGCGGAAAGGTGGCGTGAGGCGCCTTCGGTCAGCGTGGCGGCATAATCGCGAAGGACCTGGAAGACCCAGAAGGTCAGCGCCGGTCCACGCAGATGTCGCGGAATATCCTTGTGGGTGCGGATGACCAGCTGCAGCGCCTGATCCAGGAGGTCGGGCTGGCGCAGGTCGACGGCAGTCATCGTCCGGGCCTCGACAAAGTCGATCACCAGCGCGCCGGGTTCGTGGTGGAGGACAGCAGGAGAGATCCCAGCGGCATGGGCGGCGTGGCTTGCAGCCAGTTCGTTGAACCGCATGATCTGGTGGACGGGAATGTCGTCGCCGATGCGCACGACGGCGCGGCGGTTGCCGTCCGACACGAGGACGTTCATGTTGGTGATGCCGCCGCCAAGGGGCACGGCCGTCGCACCCTGTCGCCAGATCGGCAAGGCCAGCGCCCGGGCAAGCGGATCGGTCCTGTCTTTCATGTGCCTTTCCGCGCCGTCCGGGACTTCCGGGCAGGATGCGACCCCACGCGCGGCCTGTCAAAGCGAATCCGGGCGGTCTAGTCGGGCCGGGCTCCGGGCAGGCAGCAGGCAAGCGCGTGGCCCAGCATCTCGATCCGGATCGGCTTGGCCACCACCGCCACGAAACCCTGGCCAAGATAGTCGTCAACCTGGTGCGTCATCACGTTGGCGGTCACGGCGATGGCGGGCGGCAGCGGTTTGCCCGTCGTGTCTGACAGGGCACCAAGGGCGGTCAGGGTTTCGATCCCGTCCATCCCCGGCATCGCGATGTCGAGGAGAACCGCGTCGAAATCCCCGGTCTGGAACTGGTCAAGCGCTGCGGGGCCATCCTCGACGATCACCGCATCGACACCCAGCGCATGCAGCATGCTTTTCAGGATGATCCGGTTGGTGGCGTTGTCCTCGGCGGCAAGGACCTGCATGGCGGGCAGCCGCAACGCCGCACTGTCATGGCCACCGGCCAACCCGCTTTCCAGAACCGGAATCTTGAGGAGGACCGTTGCCGAAACCCCCTGCCCCTGGACCGAAGCAAGCGAGACATCGCCGCCCATCAGCCGGGCCAGGCGGCGCACGATTGGCAGGCCAAGCCCGGTCCCGACATGGCTGCGCCGTGAGCCGCCCATGCCTTGCGCAAACTCGTCGAAAGCCCGGGCGATTTCAGCCTCGGACATGCCGATGCCGGTGTCGCTGACCTTGACCCTGATCGCATCGCGGTCCGAACAGTCGATCTCGACACTGACAGTGCCGATATCGGTGAACTTGATCGCGTTGCCGATAAGGTTGTGCAGGATCTGGATCAGGCGCATCTCGTCGCCCTGGCGCATCTCGTCCTCGGCTCCGCCATTGCAGCGGGTCGTCAGGGCAATGCCCTTTTCGTCGGCGGCGATCTGGTGGAGGGCTGCCACGCGGATGAGAATCTCGGGCAGACGGATCGGGCGCGGGTCAAGGACAAGGCGACCGGCCTCGATCTTGGCAAGGTCAAGGATGTCGTTGATCACCGACAGAAGATGCTCACCGGAATCGCGGATCACTCGGACCATGGCACGTTCCGAGGCGTCCGTCAGCCTGCCTGCCAGCACTGTCGCCATGCCGAGAACCCCGTTCAGGGGGGTGCGAATCTCGTGGCTCATCGCGGCGAGAAAGTCGGACTTGGCGCGGTTCGCGGTTTCAGCCGCGGTCATCGCGGCGCGAAGCCGGGTTTCGTGCTGCATCTCGTCAGTGATGTCGGTGAAGGTGCAGACTACGGCCAGATCGGTGCCGGGGGCGGAAAGACGTGCCGAGGTGACGGCGACCATGCGGCGTTCGCCGGAGGGCCAGGAGAGCTGGTGGCGAAGGGCATGCGTCCCGGGTTCACCCGCTAGAGCGCGCGAAACGGGAAGGTCGGCCTCCGCGACAGGGTCGCCGGTCAGGTCGCTGACCTTTGCGGCCTCCAGGAGCGCGAGCAGGCTGTCGCCATCGTTCACTGCCCGGCCAAGCACGCGTTCGGCCGCAGCGTTGGTGAAGACGACGCCGCCCTCTTCGTCGACAACGACGATGCCGGAGACCGAGGTTTCCATCACCCGGGCCAGCGTGTCGCGTTCGCGAGCAAGCGCGGATTCCATCGCCTTGGCGGGGCTGATGTCGACGTTGATGCCGCTGGTCTTGACCGGATGGCCGTCCTCGTCCCATTCGGTGACCTGCGCGCGGGTCAGGACCCAGACCCAGTAACCCAGCCGGTGCCTGAGCCGGACTTCGTGGCTGACCTGCCATTGGCCGGCCTCGAACGCCTCGCGTTCGTGTTCGATCAGGTCGTGGGCATCGTCGGGATGCAGCATGTCAAGCCAGCGCCAGAGCGGCATCGGGTTCAGTTCGACAGCGCGGTAGCCCAGAATCTCGGCCCAGCGGTCGCTGACCAGCGTGATCCCAGAGCGCAGGTTGTGTTCCCAGGTGCCAACCTGCGCCCCGTCGATCACCTGGCTGAGCCGAAGTTCCGCCTCGGCTTGGGTCGAGACGTCGAGGGTGATGCCGGAAATGCGCCTTGCGCTGCCGTCGGCCCACCGTAGGGCGACGTGACCGCGCGTCAGAAGCCAGACCCAGCCCCCGTCCACATGGCGCATCCGGCAGCGCAGGCTGAAATCCTCGCCGCCTTCCAGGAAGATTTCACGCTGGGCCGAGAAGACGGCTGTCCGGTCCTCGGGGTGGATGAGGTCGACGAGATCGTCGAGGCTGACCGCGGCTCCAAGGCCAAGCATCGCCCCCCAACGGTCGTTGATCGCGCTGAAGCCGTGTTCGGCGTCCCAGTCCCAGACGGCGATCTCGCCGCCGTCGACCACTTGCTGGAGCCGCCGGTCGGCAAGCCTGCGGGCGGTGACATCTTCGTAAAGCCCCACCGTTTCGCGCGAGGGGGTGGCGCGTTCGCGAACCCAGATCAGGCGACCATCCGCGAAATGGTCCTCGTTGTCCCAGACCTCGGTCAGAGGGCGATCAAGGCGACGCTGGAGGTTGGCGTCGTCACGCTCGCCCTCGGCCCCGAAGACACCGCGGTCGATGGCGGCGCGGAGGAGATCGTCGTAAAGCGCGCCTTCCTGGATCAGGTCGGCAATCGGGGCAAAGACGCGGACATAGGGCGCGTTCCAGAGGACCAGCCGGTCTTCGGCGTCGAACACGGCGAACCCGTCGTCCAGCGCCTCGATCGCAGCAAGGAAGCGGGCCTTGGTGGCGGCAAGCGCGCGGCTTTCGGCCTGAAGGGCAGCTTCCTTGGCCCGGATGTCGCGCATGTTTTCGATCAGGGACCAGATCAGGCGGCGGCCGTTCGGATCGATGCTGAGAAAGCAGCGGAGGGTTGCGGGGAAATCCTCGCCCGCACCAGAGCGGAAGTTCGCCTCGACCGGCCCATAGCTGCGGGTTGCCTTCAGTGCGGCGATGGCTTCGCCGACCACCCATTTGCTGTCGGCGGGCACGATCTGTTCGACCTGCATGTCGAGACCGGCCTGGGGGTCAAGACCGAAGGTTTCGCGAAAGGCGCGGTTGCCGTCGACAATGCGGCCAGTGTCGAAATCGTTCACCAGGATCGCGTGCGGGCTCATCTCGAAGAAGGCGGTGAACTGGCCTTCACGGAACGACAGCATTTCGCTGGTGCGGTCCGAGGCTGAGACGTCGCGGATCACGGCAATGAGGTTGGCCTCTTGCCCGGGATAGGCCGGGGCCAGCCGCGCGACCGAGACCTCGTAGCGGTGCGGGGAGACCAGCGTTGACAGACCGACGCGCCGGGTAATGGGCGCGCGTTCGGCCGGGGGCGTGGCAAGGATTTCGGCCAGCAGATCGGCAAGCGGTTCGGGCAGGATATCGCGGACCGGACGACCAAGCCCGGCGCGGACCAGCCCCGACAGCCAGGGCAGCTTGTCGCTGTGGCAGGCGACAACCCGGCCGCATGTGGCGAGTTCGATCACCAGATCGGGAAGCGCGTTCAAAGTTGCAGCAAGATGGCGGCGGGTATCGGCCTCGGCCCGGGCTGCTTCGATCCGGAGAAGAACCGAAGACACCGCACGGCCGATGGAGGAGAGAAGAAACACCACGTCCGGCGGCCAGGTCCGGTCGGGCCGCGCGCAATCGAAGCCGATGACCCCGAACAGGCGGTCGCCATCCAGAAGCGGGACCATCAGCGTGGAATGGACCCCGATCTCGACCAGGAAATCGCGTTCGGGCGAACCTTCGGGCAGGTCGTCGCGGCTGGTGACCGCCACGATCTGGCCCGCGCGAAACTTGGCGTGCCAGGCCGGGCGTCTGACGGCGGCGGGCTTTCCAAGTTCGGACTTGAGCGCCGAAGCACCGGTGCCGACCCATTCATGCGTGTTGGAATACCCGTGCCCTTCTTCGAACCGGAAAACGAAGGTGCGATCAAAACTATAGGCAAGACCGACCGCGGCGAGAACGGCATCGATCTCGGCGTCGAGCGTTTCAGGCGTGACATCGAGGAGCCGATTCATCAGCTCGACCACGCGGAATTCGATCCGCGCAGGCTCGGCGGTCACGATATCAGGCTGACCTGCGTGTCTCATGCGCCCTCGATCCCACCGAGGCCGATTATCAGCCAGAAGTTGCAAGCCTGCAAGACAGCTTGTCGGGTTGTGGGCTTACCCCCAAAGGCCAAGCGGGCGAGCGCTGTGGCCGGGGAAGACACGCGCGGTGTCGGCCATCGCCATGTGGCCGGTCACAAGCTCGGCCAGGACATCGCGGTAATCGGTGACGACGGCAAGGTCAGCCCCCTCTTCCAGCGCGTCGTTGGCAAGGCCCGGCCAGCGCCCGACCATCCGCCCGCCCTTGGCCTGCGGTCCGAGGACCATCATCACATTGCCGCGCCCATGGTCGGTGCCTCCGGCGGTGTTCGATTGCAGACGGCGGCCGAACTCGCTCATCACCACGACGGACACATCCTGCTGCATGGGGCCAAGATCGCGCCAGAAGGCCATCAGTGCGGTGGACAAGGTGGCGACCTGCTGAGAGAATGCGTCGGCCTGGGCGACGTGGGTGTCCCAACCCGGGAAATCGACGGTCGCAACCCGCAGCCCGAGGTCGGACTTGATCGACTGCGCGACGGTCATCAGCGGAAGCGAGAGCGGGTTGCCTTCCGGATAGTCGACGCCGGGCACGTAGGGACGCATCTTATCGTCCTGCTCGGACCAGAACCGACCCCGGACAAGATCGGAAAGTCCGATCAGGTCCTGAATTGGCTGCTGCACTGCAGCATGGGTGCCAAAGCCGGCGGCGAGCCGTGATTGCAGCAGGCCCGACAGCCAGTGGCCTCCGCCAAGAACAAGATCGCCCAATGTCTCGGCCACGGCAGCGTCAGCACCGATGAGGCTTGCCGGTCGCATCGCGCCCACGGCAAGGGCAGGCATCGCGCCTTGCGGGGCGGCAGCGGCAAGCCAGCGGCCGATCCAGCCCGAAGGATCGCCCGGGACGATGTTTGCACCGAAGACGCCACGCTCGATCCGGGCTTCGGCGTCGAAGTGGCTGCGAGTGGCTTCCGGCAGGCCTGCGGCGTGGATCAGCGAAAGGTCCCCGGCATCGTAGAGGTCAGCAAAGGCCGTAGCGGAGGGGTGAAAACGGAAATCCACGTCGGCCACGTCCTGCCGGATGGTGCGACCGGCGCTGTCACCCTGACGCAGGACGCGGAGCGTTTCGGGCCGGGCGGCGATGAAATCCGGGTCGGAGGTGGGCGAGACAAGGGCCAGGCCATCCGCACCGCCGCGCAGGAAGACCACCACCAGGATCGGATCGCGGGTCATCGCAGTCTCCCTAACGCAGCAGGAATTCAGGGGTGAGGGCCGCGAAGGCCACGGCGGACTGGGCAAGGGCCTGGCGGTCTTCGGCAGTCATGTCCGAGGCGCGGGTATCGCCGGTGACGCCGAAAGGCTCGGCCAGAGAAGCGGCGATTTCGGTCCCGCGCCCTGGGGCGAGTGCGTCGGAGTGCTGCGCAGCGAAGTCGGATAAGGACATGTCTGCGTTCGCCAAAGAAGAGAGGTCCGCACGTGCGCCGTCGAACCAGTCGTCAAGCGCGCTGAGTGCGATATCGACCGTGCGATTCAAGGTGCTTGCCCCGGTCCAGGCAGACATCCGGTCAGGGTGGCCGGTGGGCGGGCCATATTCATGCTGCCGCCAGCCGGACCGTTGCAGTTGCCAGTGAAAACCGTTTTCAACCGAAGCGACCTCGGCCCCCGTGGCGCGGTAGATCGCGGCAAGAAACTCGAACGGGCGGCGCAGTTTCGTGGGCGGTGCAGCGAAGTCGGGCGACAGGACCAGCGTGCGGAGGACCTTTGCGATCTGGTCGGGGGCGTCGGAGGTGTCGAGGAACACCTCGGCCAGCCGGTCTACCAAGGCTGCGGGAGGCTCGTCCGCCAGAAAGCGCCGGGCGAGCTTTTCGCAGACATGCCGCGCGGTGCCGGGGTGGCGGGCGAGGA
>JBGSVS010000013.1:0-8867 GCA_041752895.1 Tabrizicola sp. | reverse complement strand
GGGATGTGCGGTTCAACGTGATCTTCGAATTGACCGGTCTGGTCTTGATCGCGCTGAACGCGCTGGTTCTGCTGCGGCGCAAAGGGTTGCGCCGCCGCTAAGGGTTGCGCGACCCGTTTGTGCCGCGTGGTCAGGCAGTTTCGGCCATCATCTCGCGCACATCGGTCAGGTGCCCGGTGATTGCTGCTGCTGCCGCCATGGCGGGAGACATCAGGTGGGTGCGGCCGCCCCGGCCCTGACGACCTTCGAAGTTGCGGTTGCTGGTGGCAGCACAGCGTTCACCCGGGGCCAGCGGGTCGGGGTTCATGGCCAAACACATGGAACAGCCCGCAAGCCGCCACACACACCCTGCGTCGATGAAGATCTGCGCCAGACCCTCTTCTTCCGCCTGGGCGCGGACGAGGCCCGAGCCCGGAACGACCATCGCGCGTTTCACCTTGATCTTCTTGCCTTTCAGGATCGCGGCGGCGGCGCGGAAATCCTCGATCCGGCCATTGGTGCAGGACCCAATGAAGACCGTGTCGATGGCGATGTCGGTCAGTTTCTGGCCCGGCTTCAGGCCCATGTAGTCAAGCGACCGCTGCGCGGCCTCGACCTTGCCGCCGGTGAAGCTGTCAGCCGAGGGCACGACTCCGGTGATCGGCAGCACATCCTCGGGCGAGGTGCCCCAGGTCACGACGGGGGCGATGTCTTCGCCACGGATCGTCACGACCTTGTCGAAATGCGCGCCTTCGTCGGTGTAAAGCGTCTTCCAGTAGGCCAGAGCGGCCTCCCACTTGGCACCTTTCGGGGCGTGGGGGCGGCCCATGCAGTAGGCGAAGGTCTTCTCGTCGGGGGCGATCAGGCCCGCGCGGGCACCGCCTTCGATGGCCATGTTGCAGACGGTCATCCGGCCTTCCATCGAAAGCTCGCGGATCGCCTGGCCGCAGTATTCAATGACATAGCCGGTGCCGCCCGCCGTGCCGGTTTCACCGATGACCGACAGGGTGATGTCCTTGGCGGTCACGCCGGGGCGGAGGCTGCCGGTGATTTCCACCTTCATGTTCTTGCCCTTGCGCTGGATCAGCGTCTGGGTGGCAAGGACGTGTTCCACTTCGGAGGTGCCGATGCCGTGGGCCAGCGACCCGAAGGCCCCATGGGTGGCGGTATGCGAGTCACCGCAGACCACGGTCATGCCGGGCAAGGTCCAGCCCTGTTCGGGGCCGACGATATGGACGATGCCTTGCCGCACGTCGGACACCGGGTAGTAGTTGATCCCGAAGTCCTTGGCGTTCTTGTCCAGGGCGGCCACCTGGATGCGGCTGTCTTCGGTCATCGTCGCGGCATTGGCGCGGTCGAGCGTCGTCGGCACGTTGTGGTCCGGCACGGCGATGGTCTTTTCCGGGCTGCGCACCTTGCGACCGGTCATTCGCAGGCCTTCGAACGCCTGCGGGCTGGTCACTTCGTGGACGAGGTGCCGGTCGATGTAGAGGAGGCAGGTGCCGTCCTCAGCCTCATGGACGACGTGGTCGTCCCAGATCTTGTCATAAAGCGTACGAGGAGCCATGGCTCTCACCTGTTCTTGGGATGGCTGGAAAGGGGCGTCGGGCCTGCGCAGGCGGTGCGTCGACTGTCAGGCGCGGGCAAGCACATTGCGGGTCATGCCGAAGAAGCGGGCCGGAAGCCGCGCGTGGTCGGTGATGTCGAAGAAGATGAACCCGGACATGCGGGCCGTATACGCGCGAATCCCCGGTGAGGCAAGCTGTCAGCGCGGGGCGAAAGCCCCTAGATCGCCGAGGAATGCTGGGCCTTCGCGCTGTCGTAGTCGTCGAAGGCGCGAGCGATCATCCGGGTCAGCGGGCGGGCGCGTTCGGGGATGTGAAGGCCGTCGTCCGAGACATGCACCATATCGCCAAACTCGGCCACGGCGGTCTGGAACAGGCTTTCAAGCCGTCCGGCACTGGTGTCGAAATCGCGCAGGATTTCCGACCGCGACACCCGGAAATCACACATCAGCGCCTCGATGATCCGGGCGCGCACCAGATCCTCGCCCCGGAAGGCGTGGCCCCGATGGGTCGAGAACCGTCCCGCGCGGATCGCCTTGGTGTGTTCCGCTGTGCCCGAGGCATTCTGCGCGAAACCCTGCGGAAACCGGCTGATCGACGAGGCCCCAAGCCCGATCAGGACCGGGGCCGGATCGTCGGTGTAGCCCTGGAAGTTGCGCCGCAGGGTCCCGGCCTGCAGCGCGCGGGCCATGCCATCCTCGGGCTTGGCGAAATGGTCGATCCCGACTTCGACATAGCCATCCCAGAGGAAGAGCTTTCGCGCCGTTTCGAACAGCGACAGACGTTCTTCCGGCGTCGGCATCGCGTCTGACGGGATCATCTGCTGACGGCGGCTCATCCATGGCACATGGGCATAGCCGTAAAGTGCCACCCGGTCGGGCGAGAGGGTCAGAAGCTTCTGCACCGAATCGGAAATGCGCGGGCCGGTCTGGAACGGCAGGCCATAGAGAATATCCGCGTTCAGGCTGGCCACCCCGCGCGCGCGGATTCGTTCGGCCACATCGCGGGTCAGGGCATAGCTTTGCTCGCGCCCGATGGCCTGCTGGATCTTCGGATCGAAATCCTGCACGCCGATCGAGGCGCGGTTCATCCCTGCCAGGGCCAGCGCGTCAAGGCGGGCATCGTCGATCTCGTTCGGGTCGATCTCGACCGAAAACTCGCCATCCGCCGACATCGGTGCAACTGCAAAGACTTCGCGGGTCAGATCGCGGATCAGGTCGGCAGACAGAAGCGTGGGCGTCCCCCCGCCCCAGTGCAACCGGCTAAGCGTCACCCCACGCGGCAGGATCGCCCCAAGCAGCGCGATTTCGGCTTTCAGCGTCTCGACATAGGCCACGACCGGCGCATCCGAGGTGGTTCCTTGCGTGCGGCAGGCGCAGAACCAGCACAAACGGCGACAGAACGGCACGTGCAGATACAGAGATATCTCGCTGCCCTCGGGTATCGCCTTGATCCAGCGGGTAAAATCTCCTGCGGCTACATCCGGCGAAAAGTGCGGTGCGGTCGGATACGACGTGTAGCGCGGCACACGTGCGTCGAAAAGACCAAGGCGGGCGAGTTGCGGGTTGTGGTTCATGTGACTAAGTTAGTTGTCAGGGAGAGTTGACTCCTTGATGCAGATCAAGCCGAGACAGGTCCGATGCACGACCATTCCGTCCACGTCCAGTGTGGAGATTGCCCGATCCGGCACCGCGCCGTCTGCGCGCGCTGTGAGACGGACGAACTGACGCGGCTGGAGCAGATCAAGTATTACCGCAGCTTCCAGGCGGGCCAGACGATCATCTGGTCCGGCGACCGGATGGAGTTTGTGGGCTCGGTCGTCTCGGGCATCGCGTCCCTGACCCAGACGATGGAGGACGGGCGACGGCAGATGGTCGGCCTTCTGTTGCCGTCCGATTTCGTCGGCCGTCCCGGTCGCACCACCGCCGCCTTCGACGTGACGGCCACGACCGATGTCGTGATGTGCTGCTTTCGCAAGAAGCCGTTCGAGGAGATGATGGTCGCGACGCCGCATATCGCGCAGCGGCTGCTGGAAATGACGCTGGACGAGCTGGACGCCGCGCGGGAATGGATGCTGCTTCTGGGCCGCAAGACGGCGCGGGAAAAGATCGCCTCGCTGATCTCGATTATCGCGCGGCGTGAGGCGTCGCTGCATCTGCGGCGTTCGGCTGGCCCGCTGTCGGTCGACCTGCCCCTGACGCGCGAAGAGATGGCCGACTATCTGGGCCTGACGCTGGAAACCGTGAGCCGCCAGATCTCGGCCTTGAAGAAGGACGGGGTGATCAGCCTGGAAGGCAACCGCCACGTCTCGATCCCCGACATCAACCGTCTGCTGGAAGAGGCGGGCGACGACAGCGACGGCGGTATGCTGGTCTGAAAAAGGCTGGCTGCAGCGCCTCTTGCCAGCCGGTTCATGGCAAATTGGAAGGTGCGCAAATCCGCTGCACGACCCGTTAACGATTTGGTGCAAGAAAGCCATAGACAGGGAAAGCGGCGGTTGCAGGCGGCGATAAGCCTTTCTCCCAGAACGCGAATAGGGTATCGATGCCGGAAAAGACGCATTTCCGGCGGGAGAAAAACATGAGCAGATTAGTCAAGCAGGCCCTTCTTCTGGGTGCCGTCCTGCCTTTTGGCTTGGCCGCCCACGCGCAGGATGCAGGCTTTGTCCAGCTCACCTACGGCGCGATCAATGCCTCGAACGGCTATGAGGACCGGACCTTTACGGGTCTCAACTCAAAATTCGCGCTGAGCGACAGCACGTCGATCCTGTTCGACCTGACCCGGCAGAACCGTGAAGAGAACGTCACCTCCTACGCCCTTGGGGTCGAGTTTTCGGCAGGTCAGGGTGCGGTGCGCGTGATTGTCGAAGGGTCGAACTCTGACCTCGGCACCGCGCCGGACCGGAAATATGCCCTCGGTTATCGCTACGACGCCGGTCCCGCCACCGGCATGATCTACGACTTCGAGTTGAGCCGCGCCGAATATGTCGGCAACATCGACTCGACCACGCTGCGCGGTGAGATGATCAAGTATTTCCCGCCGGGGCCGAACGGCTCTTACCTCATCACCCAACTGCGCGCCGCCGTGACCGAACCCAGCGGTGCTGCCGACTTGGGCTATGACGTGGCTGGCGTTGTCACCCTGGTCACTCCGGGGGGCTTCAACGTCGGGGCCGAGCTTGGCTTTGGCCAGATCACCTACGACCTCGCCCCGCTTTCGGCGGTGAACAACGACTACACCGCCTTCAAGCCCTTCGTGTCCTATCGCTTCACCGACAATGCCGAAGTGATCCTGCGCGGTGAGTTCGTCGAGACCGATCTATACGATCTCCAGGGCGCTTCGCTGGGTATCAGACTCGGCCTATGACCGGGGCGGCAGTTTCTTTTCTTGTTGCCTGGAACGTCACGACGACCCTGCTGGCCCTGATTGTGCTGGTCCGGCAGGTGGTGGTGACCCTTCTGTTCCACTTCGGGCGGCGAGGAGAGATCAACCGCCTGCCCTCCGACGCCGACCTGCCGCGCGTGACTGTCATCGTTCCGGCCCACAACGAGGAACGCGTGCTGCACGGCTGCCTCGACAGCCTGACCAAGATGGATTACCCGCCCGACCGCTATGACGTCGTGGTGATCAACGACCGCTCGCGCGACCGGACGGGTGCGATTGCCGATGAGTTTGCGGCGCGGTTCCCCTTTCTGCGCGTGATCCATCGCCCGGATGATGCCGCGCCGGGCAAGCCTGCGGCGCTTCTCGACGCGATCAACGGGTCGACGTCCGAGATCCTGGTCTTCTTCGACGCCGACTACCTGCCGCCGCCGCAGATCATCCGACGGCTGGTGGCACCCTTCCGCGACCCGCAGATCGGGGCCACGATGGGTCGCGTCGTGCCCTACAATGCCAACGCCAACATGCTGACCAAGATGCTCGATCTGGAACGGCGCGGAGGTTATGTCGTCGACCAGGAGGTGCGGCACCGCATGGGTCTGTTGCCGCAGTTCGGCGGGACGACGGGGGCGGTGCGGCGGTCAGCACTTGAGGCGGTGGGCGGCTGGAACACCATCTCGCTGGCCGAGGATACCGACCTGACCTACCGGCTTTTCATCGCCGGGATGCGGGTGGCCTATGTCGCCAGCGCCGAATGCTACGAGGAAAGCCCCGAGACCTGGCAAGTGCGCTACCGGCAGGTCAAGCGCTGGGCCATCGGTCACAACGACTGCCTGCTGCGGTATTTCTTTGCGACCCTGGTTGCCACGAAGCAGCCGCTGATCGCGCGGCTTGATGCGGCGCTGGTGCTGTTGATCTACACCGTGCCAAGCCTCGTGCTGCTGAACCTGGTGATCGCGCTGTCCTTGCCCTCGTATCTTGGGGAAACCTGGGCCGGTCTGTCGATCATGTCGCTGTCGCTGACGATCTTCACCGGCATCGGCAATTTCGCGCCCTTCTACCAGATCGCCGCCGGCTGCGTCTCGGACGGGCAGCGGCGGGCCTTTGCGGCGGTTCCGTTCCTGTTCGTGTCCTCCTTCACCAGCCTGCTCGCCTGCAATGCGGGTGTGTTGCAGCTGTTGAAGGACAAGCTTTTCGGCATCACGACGCAATGGGACAAGACGCAACGCTTTCGCGGATCGGCGTAAGGGGACGCTCTGTGGTCAACATCGTGATCGCCGTCGTCGTCTACGAGGTTCTGGTTGCGCTGGCCTTCGTGCTCTGCTGGCAGCTGGTTCGGGGGGTCGACACGCGGTTGCCGATTGCCGCTGCCGGGGATGGTGGCACCAGGGCCGACTATGTCGGATCGGCCGCAGGGTCGCGCAGCCTTGGGCTGCATTGGCAGGTCTTCACCTTTCTTGTGAGTGCTGCGGTGCTGTCAGCCGTTGCCCTGTCGACGACCGGCTGGCTTGCCGACCTGCGCAGCGCGCTGATCGCCGCCGAGGCCGCAGCCCCGGTGGCGATCGACCCGATCTTCCTGCGCCTTGCGCTGCCGGTCGGGCACATGGTCGTCCTCTTGGTGCTGTATCAGCGGTTCCGCACGCACGTCCTGTTCCCGACCATCGCGGTCCATCTGTTCCTTGTGGTCTTCTGCCTGCTGGTCACCGCGCTTGACCCCGCGCGGATGTTTCCGAACCGCCTGACGCTGGTTCCGATCTTCACCACCAACCTTGTCCTTCTGGTGGTGACGCACGGGCTTTTGACGCTGCTCTTCTGCCGCACCCGGCGTGAGCTGGTGGGGGCCGTGATCCTTGCCGCCGTCGCGGGCGGGGTCCTGGCGCTGGGCACCATGGTGATCGCGGTCGTCTCGACGATGACTGCGGGGCCGCTGTTCTTCTTCCAGCTTTACCTGGTTTCGGCTTTCGGGGTCTTCGGGCTGTATTTCTGCGTCGCGTCGATTTTCCTGTCGCTTTGGGTCCGCGACTGACCCCCGCTACCCAACACGCTTATCCAGAACGGGCAAAGCTGCCCGCAGTCGAAAGCGCCCAGGCTTCGGCAAAGCGCGGCGAGGATGCGGGGTCGGCCGCAAGCTGCCCGGGGGCGAGTTGTTCGTACTGTTCCGCCAGCGAGATCACCTTGTCCGACGAGGCGCGGCGCAGGAAGTGATGGGGTTTCAGCTCGGAGGGATGCGAAAGCCCCGCCGCCGCCACCAGTTCGGCCAACGCATGCAGCGTGTTGCGCTGAAAGCTTGCCACCCGTTCGGCCTTGTCCGGCACGACGATGGCGCGCTGGCGCAGCGGGTCTTGCGTGGCGACCCCGGTCGGGCATTCGCCGGTATGGCAGGACTGCGCCTGAATGCAGCCCACGGCGAACATGAAGCCGCGCGCAGAGTTGCACCAGTCAGCCCCAAGTGCCAGCACGCGGGCCATGTCGAAGGCCGAGGTGATCTTGCCCGAAGCCCCGATCCGGATGCGGTCGCGCATGCCGATGCCGACCAGCGCATTGTGGACAAAGGACAACCCGTCCCGCAGCGGCATGCCGACGTGGTCCATGAACTCCAAGGGGGCAGCGCCGGTGCCGCCTTCCTTGCCGTCGACGACGATGAAATCCGGAGTGATTCCGGTTGCCAGCATCGCCTTGCAGATCGCCATGAACTCCCACGGGTGGCCGATGCACAGCTTGAACCCCGCAGGCTTGCCGCCCGACAACTCGCGCATCCGGGCGACAAACTCCAAAAGCTCGATCGGGGTGGAAAAGACCGCGTGGTGCGCCGGAGAGATGCAGTCCTGTCCCATCGGCACGCCACGGATGCGGCTGATCTCCTCGGTCACCTTGGCGGCGGGCAGGACGCCGCCATGGCCGGGCTTGGCACCCTGCGACAGCTTCAGTTCGACCATCTTTATCTGCGGGTCGGCGGCGACATCGGCGAATTTCGCCGGGTCAAAACTGCCATCCTCCGCGCGCGCGCAGAAATAGCCCGAGCCCAGCTCCCAAACCAGATCGCCGCCAAATTCGCGGTGATAGGGCGAAACCCCGCCTTCGCCCGTGTCATGGAAGAAGCCCCCTGCCTTCGCGCCCTTGTTGAGCGCGCGGATCGCATTGGCCGACAGGGACCCGTAGCTCATCGCCGAGATGTTCAGAAGGCTTGCCGAATAGGGCTGCGCGCAGTTCGCACCGATGTGGGTGCGCAGCGCGTCCGTCACCTGCGCAGGTTTCGGAGCGATGGAGTGGTGCAGCCACTCGTATTGCTCTTCATAGACGTCGTATTGCGTGCCGAAGGGCCGCTTGTCGAGATCGCGCTTGGCCCTCTGGTAGACGATGGCGCGCTTGTCGCGCGGGAAGGGCATGCCGTCCTTGTCGCCTTCGAAGAAGTACTGCCGCATCTCAGGGCGGATCGATTCCAGGAAGAACCGCAGATGCGCCGCCACCGGATAATTGCGCAGCACCGCGTGGCGCGTCTGGCGCAGGTCGTGCAACCCGACAAGCACCGAAAGCAGGCACAGCGCCCCGGCAGGCAGCAGCCACCAGGTCTGGCCGGGAAAGACCAGCATCAGTAGCGCCGCCACGACGATCAGGATCGCGGGCCAGGTAATCAGCGCATAGCGAAAGTTGAAGATGGTCGACAGCATCACGGCCCCCGGTTTCGGTTGGGCCAGACTTAACCACGGAACTTGAAACTTGCTTAACGATATTCAGAAGGGAGCCAAAGCTGTGAAACTGACCCGCTCCTGTGTGGCGGGATGGTGCAGCGACAGCGTCTCGGCGTGCAGCATCAGGCGCGCATGGTCGCGGGTGGTGTCGGGGGCATAGATCTGGTCGCCGAGGATCGGGTGCCCAAGCGACAGCATGTGGACGCGCAGCTGGTGGCTGCGCCCGGTGTGCGGGGTCAGGCGGACCCGGGTC
>JBGSVS010000012.1:0-7171 GCA_041752895.1 Tabrizicola sp. | reverse complement strand
CAGTTGCGCCCGCCGAAACCAGCTCAGAAACCGCGCCCGAAGTCACCCCGGAACCGCCCCCCGAACCCACTTCCGCCACGGTCGAAACCGCCGCCCCTGAAGCCCCGGCTGCTCCGCAGGCCGACCCCGTTGCCGCAGCACCCGAAGCACCTGCTCCGGTCACCGTCACCGTCCAGCCCGGCTTTACCCTTTGGGGCATCGCGCAGGAACGCTACGGCGATGGCGTCTTTTTCGTGCAGATGTTCGAGGCGAACAAGGACAAGATCAAGGACCCGAATCTGATCTATCCCGGTCAGGTGTTCTCGGTTCCCGACAGCGTCACTTCGCCCTGAAGCAGGCCCACCCGATGCGTGCAGGCCGCCCGAACCTCCGGGTGGTCGCAGCAACAATGGTTCAGCACATAGGCGATGGTCGCGCCGATCCCGCGCGCGTCCACGCTGTAAAACACGTTCCGCGCCACCTTGCGCGACCGCAGAAGCCCTGCCTGCTCCAACGCGGACAGGTGAAACGACAGGCGTGGGCCGGCAAGCCCCAGCGTCTCGGCAATCTGGCCCGCCGCCATGCCGTCCTCGCCCGCAGGGGTCAAGAGCCGGATCAGATCCAGCCGCGTCTCATGCGCAAGAGCCGACAGGGCGGCAAGGGCTTTACTTCGGTCCATGGCTCGACTATTCAACAACTCTTGAAATGACCTTAGCCGATCCGTGACCGCCGCACAACGCCCTGTCTGGGCTCCGCTGGTCCCGAGATAGCCTGCCCGGGACAGCCTGATGCGCCGCACGACCTCGACCGCCTCCTCCGCCGATACGGGCACCACCCGTGCCTCTGCGATGACCACGATCCGCCGGGTCGCGCCCTATCTCTGGCCCGAAGGCCAGACCTGGGTGAAACGCCGGGTGATCCTGTCGCTGGCCTTCCTGGTCATGGCCAAGCTTGTCTCGGTCCTGACGCCCTACATCTACAAACTCGCCGTCGACAGCCTTGCCGGTGAGGCCGGGACCGACCCCCGCGCGCTAATCGGCCTTGGTGCCGTGGGCCTTGTCGTCGCCTACGGCCTTGCGCGGCTGGGCGCTGTGGTCTTTGGTGAACTTCGCGATGCCGTCTTCGTCCGCGTCGGCCAACGCGCGATCCGCCGCCTTGCAATCGAAACCTTCACCCACATCCACCAGCTTTCGCTCCGCTATCACATCACCCGCAAGACCGGCGGCCTGTCCCGGATCATCGAACGCGGGGTGAAGGGCGTCGATTTCCTCCTCCGCTTCATGCTGTTGTCCATCGGGCCGCTGATCCTGGAACTGACCATGGTCGCGACGATCTTCGCGCTCGTATTCGGCTGGCAATATGCCGCCGTCGTCGTGGTCACCATCGCGCTTTACGTGACCTTCACCTTCAAGGTGACCGAATGGCGCGTGAAGCTTCGGCGCGAGATGAACGATCAGGACACCGACGCCAACCAGAAGGCCATCGACAGCCTTCTGAACTTCGAAACCGTCAAGTATTTCAATGCCGAACAGCGTGAAGCTGACCGCTACGACGGCGCCATGCGCCAGTATGAAACCGCCGCCGTCAAGACCGGCCTCTCGCTTTCCTTCCTCAACATGGGCCAGGCCACCCTCATCACCACCGGCCTTGTCATCGTCATGGCGATGAGCGCGTTGGGCGTGAAGGCGGGCACCCTGACCGTGGGCGACTTCGTCATGGTCAACGCCTACATGATCCAGATCACCATGCCGTTGAACTTCCTCGGCACCGTCTACCGCGAGATTCGGCAGGCGTTGGTGGACATGGGCGAGATGTTCGGCCTTCTCGGCCAACCGGCCGAAATCACTGATGCCCCCGATGCAAAGCCCCTGCAGGTCACGGCGGGCGAGATCACCTTCGACAACGTCCATTTCGGCTATGAACCGACGCGGGAAATCCTGAAGGGCGTCTCCTTCACCCTGAAGCCCGGCCAGAAACTGGCCCTCGTCGGCCATTCCGGCAGCGGCAAGTCGACCATCGGGCGGCTTCTGTTCCGCTTCTACGACGTGACCTCGGGCGCGGTGCGGATCGACGGGCAGGACCTGCGCGCCGTGACTCAGACCTCGCTTCACGGCCAGATCGGCGTCGTGCCGCAGGACACCGTCCTGTTCAACGACACGATCCACTACAACATCGCCTATGGCCGCGCGAACGCAACCGAAGCCGAGATCGTCGCCGCCGCCCGCGCCGCGCGCATCCATGACTTTGTGGCAAGTCTGCCCGAGGGTTATGAAACCAAGGTCGGCGAACGCGGGTTGAAGCTTTCGGGCGGTGAAAAGCAGCGCGTCGGCATCGCACGGACGCTGCTGAAGAACCCGCCGATCCTGATCCTGGACGAGGCGACCAGCGCGCTGGACACCCAGACCGAACGCTCGATCCAGGAAAGCCTGTCGGAAATGGGACAAGGCCGCAGCGTCATCACCATCGCGCACCGGCTGTCCACCATCGCCGACGCCGACCAGATCCTGGTGCTGGACGAGGGCAGGGTGATCGAACACGGCACCCACGATGCGCTTCTGGACAAGGGCGGCGTCTACTCGGCGATGTGGCAGCGCCAGATCATGGAAGAGGATGCGACGGTTTCATCCGAGGCCGCCGAGTAGGTCCAGTCAGAAATCCTTCACTTGCCGGATCATCCGGATGACGTGACCTTGGGCTTATGTGAAAGTTCAAAGGAAGCGCCATGTCCTGCAGGATGCTGTCCCCGGTCGTCGGTCTTTGTCTGGGCCTGATCCCCTTGGCTTCCGCCGCCGAAGAAGACTACGGCGCGATCCTGCGGGCCTTGCCTGGCCCCGTCCCGGTCGTCACCTCGCCCAGTTGTCTGACCGGCGGGGCCGATGCGGCAGCGGGCGCCGATCCGGCGTTTCTGGCCGAATACACGATACCCTTCGACGAAGAGGCTGGCAAAGACGTGCTCGCCTATCTCGACAAGGCCATCGCCGCGGCACCCGGGTCGGCTGTCGCGCCGCCCGGTGCTGACGACTTTGAGGGCCTGCCCCCGATCGAGGCGTTTACCCAAGGATACAACCGCCTCGGCCTTGACCCGACCAATGCCTTGGACGTGGCAACCCTCTACGTGTTCTCAGCCTGGGCCGCGCAGCAAGGTGACGTATCAGCCCTTGCTTCGCTTTATGACGCTCAACTTGCGCCAGTGAAGACGCAAATGGTTGGCGGCGAATTGCGCTGCGCCTTTCTGTTCAGCGTGAAGGACGATCTGGCCGCACAGCGCAACCAGATGATCGCCCTGACCGGGGTTCTGATCGATGGTCTGGAATCCCATAGCCGCAGCGATACGCTGGAAAGCCTCGCTGTCGATGCCCGCAAGGTGTTCGGCGACCAGACCGGCGGATTGCGCCTGACACCTCGCGGCTTGGTCCTGCCCTAAGGCGTGCAGCCTCTGGCACGGGGTCCCGCGTCACAACCCTGACGGATGCGTGAACCCCGTCAGATGACAGGCTTTTTCCTTTGACCATCCGGGGCGGCTTTGCGCATTCTCCGCCCTGCGCAAAGGGGGTGGACGATGCGGGTCCGGCGTCTGGGTCTGGTACTGATCCTGTGGCTGTGCGGCGTGACTGCCGCACTGGCCGAAAAGCGCGTGGCACTTCTCATCGCGGCCGAAGACTACAAGACCATCCGCCCGCTGGAAAACCCCGGCAACGACGTCCGGGCGCTGGAAACCGTTCTGGAAGGGCTCGATTTCGAGGTCTTCGTGGAAACCAACCGCGACCTGAAACGCACCCGTCGTGCGCTGGAGGATTTCAAGGAAGACGCCGCAGGTGCCGACGTAGCACTTCTGTTCTACGCGGGCCACGGCGTCGCTATCGATGGGGTGAACTACCTTCTTCCGACCGACGCCGATGCGTCATCCGCCGAACGGCTTGCGGAAACCTCGCTCCCCCTGTCCGAGGCGCAAGCGGTCATCCAGTCCGTCGCCCCCGTCGCCATCATCCTTCTGGACGCCTGCCGCGACGACCCGTTCAACGGTGGCGGCGGTGAGGGCAGGGGCGCCGCCGCCCTCGAAGACGACCCGCCCACCGCCCCGAAACCCGGCCTCGGCCGCATCGGCCGCGCCGACGGTGTCCTTTTTGCCTTCGCCGCTGCGCCCAATGAAACCGCCTCGGACGGCGACGAAGCGAACTCCCCCTTCACCGCTGCCCTTGTCCGCCACTTCGCCACCGCCGGGGTGGAATTGCGGACCGCGCTTACCCTTGTCCAGCAGGACGTCTACGACCGCAGCCGTGGCAAGCAGCTTCCCTACATCGAATCCGGCCTGCCCGAGCTTGTCTTTATCTCGGGCCAGGGTGTCCTTCCCGAACGCGACCAACTTCTGATCGCCATGGCCGACCTCACCCCCGACATCCGGGCCGAGGTCGAGACCCTCGCCACCACCCGCAACCTCCCCCTTGCCCCCCTTTACGCAGCCCTCCTCTCCGCCGACCTCGCCACCCAGACCCCCGAAGAACGCGCGACCCTCCTGCTTGAGGCCGCCCAGTCCTACGAAAGCTTCCAGTCCGAACTGCAGAAGTTCCGCTCCGACGACCCCCGCGTCGCCGACCTGCGCGCCAAGGCCGAAGAACAGCTGACCCTCGGTGCCTTCGACGCCGCCCGCGCGCTTTTGACCGAAGCCGCCGAAATCGACGCCACTGCGCGCGGCTCGATCAAGGAAACCTTCCTCTCCCGCACCCTGTCGGAGGCCGCAACGCACCTTCTGAACGCCAACGCCGCCCGCACCGACCTGCGCTATGACCTCGCCATCTCCGACCTCGGGAAAGCCACCACGCTTTATGCCGAAGTCACCCCCGACCTCGACCGCGAGGCGCAGTTCTCTTACATCACCGCCCTTGCAAATCTGGGAGAGTTGAACCTCGTCGCCGGCAACACCGAAGCCGCCTGGGCCGCCTACAACACCCGCGCCACCTTTGCGCAAGCCAAGGTCGAGGCGGACGCGACCGACATCGACTGGGTCCGCGAGCTGATCTGGTCGCTGAACGACCTCGGCGGCGTGCTGCAGCTGCAGGGCTACCTGCGCGAGGCCGAAACCGCCTTCACCACCGCGCTCGACTTTTCCGACTGGCAGTCCGACCAGCGCCCCGACGACGCCGACCTCATGCGCGACCGCCATGTCGCGGTGAACCGGGTCGGCTCAATCCGGCTCGTCCGCAGCAATCCCACCGGTGCGCTTGACGCGCATGTCGAGGCGCTGGGCATCGCGCAGCGCCTGCTGGATCAGGACCCGGCGAACGTCACCTACCGCATGGACGTGGCGCTGACCCATGAACGCATCGGCGACGCCAAGCTTGACCTCGGCGACAAGGAAGGCGCCCGCGCCGCCTTCCAGACCGCGCTTGGCCTGTCCGAAACCTTGGCCACCGAATACCCCGACGACGCGGTGATCCGCCGCAACCTTTCAGTCAGCTACGAACGCATCGGCGACATGCTGGTGGACGAGGGCGACTACTCCGCCGGGCTTGACGCCTATGCCCAGGCGCTGGCGATCCGCGAGGAACTGGCCGCCCTCGATCCCGGCAACAAGCCGCGCCAGCGCGACCTTGCGATCAACTTCGACCGGATCGGCGATGTGCAGAAGTTCATGGGCGACATCGATTCGGCCCAACTGTCCTATGAGGCCGCCCTCGCGATCCGGCAGAAACTGGCCGCCATCGACGCCACCAACATGGTCTGGCAGCGCGACCTCTTGGTCAGCCTCGACCGGATGGGCGACATGCACTTTGCCGCGAACGACCTTGTCGCAGCCCTTGCCGCGCAAGAGGAAAGCCGCCGCATTGCCGAGACCCTCGTCGCACTGACCCCCGACGACCGGCTCAATCAGTCGGGCCTTGGCATGGCGCTGAAAAAAGTCGGCGACATCAAGACCGCGATGGGCGACGCCCCCGGTGCCCGCGCGGCCCTGCTAAAGGCGCTTGCCCTGCAACTGCCGCTGGCCGAAGCCGATCCCGCCAACCCCGACTATCAGCGCAACGTCGCCCGTACTCAAAGCGCTCTGGCCGAGATCGACCTTGTCGAAGGCGACCCCGCCGCTGCCGAACCTCGCATGGCCGACGCCGTCGCCCGCCTGACCGCACTTGCAGGGGCCGCACCGAACGACACGCTGTCGCTCCGTGACCTGTCCATCGCGCAGAACATCCACGTTTCTGCCCTGACCCGGCTTGGCCGCGAGACGGAGGCGGTCACCGTCGCGCAAGCCTCGCTCGACGCCGCAGACCGCCTTCTGCAACTTGGCCCCGACGTGCCCGAACACATGCACGACCGGCTGGTGACCCTGAACCGGCTGGGTGATGCCCAGGCGGCCATGGGCGACAACCGCAATGCCGTCGCCACCTTCAAGGCGATGGTCGAACAGGGCAACCAGCTTCTCGACATTGACCCCTACAGCACCAGTTGGGCCAATGATCTCAGTCTTGGGCTGGAACGGCTTGGCAATGCCCAGACCGCGACGGGCGATGTCGCGGCGGCACTGAAAAGCCACCAGGACGCGCTTGCGCTGCGCGATTGGCTGGTGAACCAGAACCCCTCGGACCCCGCCTGGTATCGCAACCTTGCCCTCAGCCAGGCCGGCGTCGCCGCAGCCCTTGCCGACCGGCAGGACTATGAAACCGCGCTGACGCACCAGGACGAATCCCTCAGGATCATGCGCGATCTGGCCGCCGTCTATCCGGATGACCCCTGGTATCGCATCGACATCGTGCGCGCGCTGGACCAGCGGGCTGTGCTGCTTCAGGACCCGACCGCCGAAAACCAGGAGGCGCTGGCCATCCTCGAAGAGATGCGGGCCGCCGGAACCCTGCCCGAAGGCTATGGCGACTGGATCACCTCGTTCCGCAAGACGCTGGGCCTTCCGACGCAGCCATGACCGCCGCATCGGCGGGGCAGGGCTTGGCAACGCGCGGCCTTTCCCTGTAAGACGGAGAAAACGAAACTCAGAGGCGAAGCGCGTTGAGCAATCCCGACAGCTTTATCGAGGAAGTCACCGAAGAGGTGCGCCGCGACCGCCTGTTCCGGCTGTTTCGCAAGTACGGCTGGATCGGTGTTGTCCTGATCCTGGCCCTTGTCGGCGGCACCGCCTGGACGGAATGGACCAAGTCGCGCGACGCGGCGCGGGCCGAAGCCTTTGGCGACGCCCTGATCGACGCGC
>JBGSVS010000011.1:0-13176 GCA_041752895.1 Tabrizicola sp. | reverse complement strand
CGCCGCCTCCACGATGGCCGCACTTCCCGCCGCCGCTTCGACGCCCGAGCCTTCCAGCCGCCCTCGCAACTCGACCAGCCCCGAGGCATCGGCACAGACCGCAATCTCGGCCCTCAGTTCCCGCGCCATCTCGGCCAATCTGGCGATGTTGCGCCCCCCGGTCAGCGCTATGACCCGGTGCGTTTCGGCTCCGCCCGCCCGTTGCAGCAGGTCCACCGTCTGCTCGCCGATGGAGCCGGTCGCCCCGAAGATCGAAAGGCTGCGCATTGCCTTAGCCTCCGAACAGTCCGTGGACCGGCACCAGCAGCCCCAGCGCCAGCACCATGACCACTGCTCCGATCAGAGCGTCGAACCGGTCCAGCACTCCGCCATGCCCGGGGATCAGGTTCGAGGCATCCTTGACCCCAGCCCGCCGCTTGACCCAGCTTTCCGCGATGTCCCCCATCTGCCCGGCAAAGGCCACCAGCGCCGAAAGCGGCACCAGAAGCCAGCTTGCCCCCGCTGCCAGCATCATGACCAGCCCCACGACCGCCGCACCGATCCAGCCCGCCACCGTGCCAGACCAGGTCTTCTTCGGGCTTACCGCAGGCCAGAACTTCGGTCCCCCCAGCATTCGCCCCGCGAAATAGCCCAGCACGTCCGACGCCACGACGACTGCAACCAGCCAGAGGATCACCGTGGTCCCGCCCGTCTGGCGAAGGTCGATCAGGCCATAGCCCGCCAGCATGATCGCCAACGCATACCCCCCCGCCAGCCGCCGGTCGCGGCGCGGGGTCATCAGCAGCGCCACCGAGGGCACTACAAGAAACAGCGCCGCGATATCCGTCCGCAAGACCAGCGCCGCAAGCAGAGCCAGCGAGGCCGCGACAGCCAGCGTCACGGGCGAGCGTCGCCGCTGCGGCGCGGTCATCGTGGCAAGTTCCCATACCATGACCCCGGTCAGCACCACGACCAGTGCCGCAAAGGCCGTGCCGCCCAGCCAGATCTCTGCTGCACCAACCGCGATCATCACGATGGCCGACAGGATGCGCGTCCGCAGGTCCGACCATTTGCCCGCAGACGGCGGGCCTCGGTCCATCACCTCAGCACCCCGCCAAACCGGCGTTGCCGGTTGGAAAAGCGCTGGACGATCGCCGCCAGTTCATCCGGTCCAAAATCCGGCCAGAGCGTTTCGGTGAACTCGTATTCCGCATAGGCCGCCTGCCAGGGCAGGAAGTTTGAGGTCCGCGTCTCGCCGCTGGTGCGGATCACGAGGTCAGGGTCGGGCAACCCGCCGGTGTCAAGCCGTTCCGCAAAGGCCGCCTCCGAGATGTGCTTTGGGTCAAGCAGGCCCGTTGCCGCCGCTTCTGCCAGCTTCTTCACGGCTCGCAGGATTTCATCGCGTCCGCCATAATTGATTGCCACCGTCAGGTTCAGACGGTCCAGACCCGCCGTCCGCGCCTCGATCCCGGCCATCATGCGCTGGAGCTTCGGGTCCAGACGGCTGCGGTCGCCGATGAACCGCATCCGCACGCCCGCCTTGGCCAGCCGGTCAGCCTCACGTTCGATATAGCGGGCAAAGATTGCCATCAGACCAAGGACTTCCTCGGTCGATCGCTTCCAGTTCTCGGTGGAAAAGGCGTAAAGCGTCAGCCACTTGATCCCGAGGTCCGGTGCAGACCTGACGATCTCGCGCACCCGTTCGGCACCCTTGCGGTGACCCACCAGCCGGGCCCAGCCCCGGTTCGTGGCCCAGCGACCGTTGCCATCCATGATGATCGCCAGATGGTTAACGGGCCGCGCCACGGCCTCCACCTGCAAGTCCTTCGACAAACGCCGTCCTCCGCCTGCAGGTCAGACCTGCATGATTTCTGCCTGCTTGGCCTCAAGCGCCCGGTCGACGGCGGCAATCGCCTTGTCGGTCAGGTCCTGCACTTCCTCGGACCACATCTTCTGGTCGTCCTCGCCCATGCCCTGCGCCTTCGCCTTCTTGATCTGGTCCATGCCATCGCGCCGCACGTTGCGAATCGCAACCTTGGCGCTTTCGGCATACTGGGCCGCAACTTTGGTCAATTCGCGGCGACGTTCTTCGTTCAGCTCGGGGATCGGCAAGCGGATCAGTGGGCCGTCCGTGACCGGGTTGATCCCGATGCCGCTTTCGCGGATTGCCTTCTCCACCTTCGAGATCATGCCCTTGTCCCAGACGTTGATCACCACCATCCGCGGCTCGGGAACGTTCACCGTGCCCAGCTGGTTGATCGGCGTCATCTGGCCATAGGCGTCGACCATGATCGGCTCGACGATCGAAGCGCTGGCCCGCCCCGTGCGCAGGGACGCAAATTCCGTCTTCAGTGCCGCCATCGCGCCGTCCATCCGGCGCTGGATGGCATCGGTATCAATCCCGGTCTCTTCATGAGCCATCTGCCTGCTCCTTCATTCCCCTGCGGGTGTCCCCCCGCGATTTCGCGCTCTATAGCAGAGCGTCGGCGCCCCGGTATAGGCCAAAGCTCCTGACCTGCACGACCCCCGGATCCTGCGTCCAGGCCGACTGGTGACAGTCTTCTCGGCTGCAAGACGCATGGAAGACGTTTGATCTTCGGTTAACCTGACCAAGGAGCGAAGCCTTCAGCAGGTCGACACCACCCGGGTATAGGTGCCTTTTCCGGACAGGATTGTGCGAAAGCCACCCGGTTCATCCAGCGAGAAGACGATGATCGGCAGTGCGTTGTCCCGCGCCAGCGCAATTGCGGTGGCATCCATCACGCCCAGATGCTTTTCCAACGCCTCGTCATAAGTCACGCAGTCGTAACGCTTTGCATCCGCGTGCTTTTTAGGGTCCTTGTCGTAGACGCCGTCGACCTTCGTGCCCTTGAAGATCGCCTGGCAGGCCATCTCGCTGGCCCGCAGGGTCGCGGCTGTGTCGGTGGTGAAATATGGGTTCCCGGTTCCCGCCGCAAAGATGCAGACCCGCTTCTTTTCCAGGTGCCGGACGGCGCGACGACGGATATAGGGTTCGCAGACCTGATCCATCGGTATGGCACTGATAACGCGGGTGAAAACACCGATCGACTCCAGTGCCGATTGCATGGCAAGCGCGTTCATCACTGTCGCCAGCATCCCCATGTAGTCTGCCGTCGTCCGCTCCATCCCCTGGGCAGATCCCTGCAAGCCCCGGAAGATGTTGCCGCCTCCGATGACCATGCAGATCTCGACCCCCAGGTCGCGGACCGTCTTCACCTCCTCGGCAATGCGGGTGACGGTCGGGGGGTGCAGGCCATAGCCCTGATCCCCCATAAGCGCCTCGCCCGAGATCTTCAGCATCACCCGGCTGTATTTGGTGGCCGTTTCGGACATGGCACCCCCTGCATATCGTTTTGTGTTTGGACTGCGCCGCAAAATGTCGCAAAAGCGCGGAAGGTTCAACTGGAGATCGGGCGGGGCTTTAAGTGCGGATCGACACCATTTCGCGCGAGGCTCCCGTTCTGATCGCAGGACCGACCGCCAGCGGGAAATCGGCACTGGCGATGGAGCTTGCGGCGCGTGACAGGCGGCTGATCGTCAATGCCGATGCGCTGCAGGTCTATGCCAACTGGCGCATCCTGACCGCCCGCCCCTCGCCACAGGATGAGGCCCGCCTGCCCCATGCCCTTTATGGCCACGTAGATCGCGCCGAAGCCTATTCGGTCGGACACTGGCTGCGGGACGTCACGCCCTTCCTTGCCCAGCCAGTGGTGATCGTTGGCGGGACTGGGTTGAATTTCAATGCCTTGACTCGCGGTCTTGTCGATATTCCGGACGTGCAGCCTTCGGTTCGCGCCACTGCGGACGCCCGGATGGCAGTGGAAGGGCGCGAGGCGCTTTTTGCCGAGATCGACCCCGAAACATCCGCCCGGATCGACCGGCAGAACCCCGTCCGCGTGCAACGCGCCTGGGAGGTGCTGCAGTCGACCGGACGCGGGCTTGCCGCCTGGCAGGACGACACCCCCGCGCCTCGGCTGCGATTGCAGGACACCGAAGCCCTTGTCCTTGTTCCCGATGTCGCCTGGCTGAACGCCCGGATCGACCAGCGGTTCCATCAGATGCTGACGGAAGGCGCGCTGGAAGAAGCCAGGGCAAACCTGCCGACCTGGGACCCGGCGCGACCCTCGTCGAAAGCAATCGGCGGGGCAGAACTCATAGCCGTCTTGCGGGGTCAGACCACGCTGAAAACGGCGACGGAAGCCGCCACACTCGCCAGCCGACAATATGCAAAACGCCAGCGCACCTGGTTCAGATCGAACATGAAGGCCTGGCAGCAGATTTCCTTGCCCTGACTTTGGCTTATGGGACGAAGCTTCAGCAGAATTCCGCTTGTCCACAAAGTTATACACAGGAAAATCCGACATTCGTGGATAACTCCCCTCTGGCTTCGACGATTTTGCTTGGGTTGACCGGGTGGCACTGCTTAACTGGACCGGCCAGCGCCTCTGCCACAGGATCTGCCGCGAATGATAAAGTCTGCGCAAACCTCGACTTTGCGTCTTGTTGCCATTCCTCGCCTCGCCTCTGGCGGGCGCTGGCGGGTTGAGGCGATGCGGTCGCTGTCCGAACCCTGCCTCTTGTGGTTTACCAAGGGTCAAGGGCGGATCACCATCTCTGGGGTGACGCGGGGCTACACGGCACATAATGCGGTCTTCATCCCGGCTGGTGTCATGCACGGGTTCGAAGCCGGCACCCAGGTCTATGGCACAGCCGTCTTCTTTGGGCGCGACCCCAAGGTCGTCCTGCCGAAAGCGCCGCAGCACCTGCGTATCCGCGAAGTGCACGCCCAGCAGGAAGTGAACGTTCTGCTTGATTCGATCTTGCGTGAGCTGGAAAGCGACACTCCCGCGCATGAACGCGCGACAGAGGCCTATGTCGGCCTTCTTGGCGTCTGGCTTGAACGGCAGGTCCGCAAGGCCGATCCCCTCGAAGCACCGCGTCAGGACGCGACGCGCAAGCTGGTCGCCCGCTATACCGCGCTTTTGGAGCGGAATTTCCGCACCGGGATGAACGTGGCCGATTTCGCGGCAGCACTGGGCGTCACCCCCACGCATCTGACCCGCTGCTGCAACACGGCCTGCGGACGACCCGCCTCGGCGCTTTTGCAGGATCGTCGCATTTTCGAAGCGCGAAAACTCCTTTCTGAAACCCGGATCCCGGTCGGCCGCATTGCCGAGCAGCTTGGCTTCAACTCGCCCGCCTATTTCACCCGTGCCTTCCAGCATGTGACCGGCAAATCGCCGACCGCCTTCCGACGCGCGGGCTAGGACGTTGGCGACCAGGGTATCCAGAATTCGACCCGAAGAATGTCGCTTATGTTACGTCGAAGGTCGAAAGCGCCCGTTGACGCAACCGCGAAAAACATGCGCAATGCTGAAATTGGAAGCGCAAGTTGCACAAGCGCGGAAACCGGCCGGAATCTGACCGGAAGGTCCACGTCGGCACTGCTTGGGTTATCCGCAAAACAACAAAAACCGACAGGGAGACCACGATGAAAGACCTTAACACCGATCTCGGCCTGCATCCTGCTGCCGGGATGTATGCCAGCGAATATGCCGAGGGCAAGCTGAGCCGCCGCGAATTTCTGACGCGCACCACTGCGCTGGGCGTGTCGGCTGCTGCGGCCTACGGGCTGATCGGCCTGACCGCCCCGGCCCAGGCCCAGGAAGCCAAGGTTGGCGGCACGATCCGCGTCGCGATGGAAGTCAAAGGCACCAAGGACCCGCGTCTGGCCGACTGGCCGCAGATCGCCAACATCTACCGCGGCTGGCTGGAATACCTGATCCAATACAACAACGACGGTACCTTCGAAGGCCGTCTCCTGGAAAGCTGGGAAGCCAACGCCGACGCGACGCAGTACACGCTGAAAGTGCGTCAGGGCGTGACCTGGAACAACGGCGAGCCCTTCACGGCCGACGACGTGGTGCGCAACTTTACCCGCTGGACCGACGGCAACGTCGAAGGCAACGCGATGGCCTCGCGCTTCCCGGGCCTGGTGGACGAGGCAACCAAGACGATCCGCGAAGGCGCAGTGGTCAAGGTTGATGACGCAACCGTTCAACTGAACCTGACCGCATCGGACATCGCGGTCGTGGCCAACCTTGCGGACTATCCAGCCGCTGTCGTTCATGCCTCGTTCCAGGACGGGCAGGACCCGGCCGCAAACGCCATCGGCACCGGCCCCTATGTCCCGCAAGAAGTCTCGGTTGGACAAAAGGCGATTCTCGTCCGCGCACCGAACCACACCTGGTGGGGTGGCACCGCGCCGCTGGACGAGATCCACTATGTCGACTTCGGAACGGACCCGGCCGCAATGGTTGCCCTGTTCTCGTCTGACGAGGTGGATGCCAACTACGAGACCACCGGTGAATTCATCGACATCCTCGACGGGATGGGCGTGGTGAAGGAAGAGCTGGTCACCGCGTCGACCATCGTGGTGCGGATGAACTCGCTCTCGGATCTCTACAAGGACAAGGCCGTCCGCTCGGCGATCCAGCTGGCGGTCGATCCGGCAGTGGTGCTGGAACTTGGCTACAACAACCTTGGCAAGACCGGCGAAAACCACCACGCCTTCCCGATCCACCCGGAGTATCCGACCCTTCCGCCGCAGACCATCAACGCGGCAGGCCTGATGCCGGCGATCGAGGCGGCGGGCCTCAAGGACGCCGAGTTCGAGGTGATCTCGCTTGACGACGGCTGGGAGGCTGCGACCACGGCAGCAGTGCAGGCCCAGCTGAAGGACGCAGGCCTGAACATCAAGCACACCGTCATGCCGGGCTCGACGTTCTGGAACGACTGGCAGAAGTATCCCTTCTCGTCCACGACCTGGAACCACCGCCCGCTTGCGGTCCAGAACATGAGTCTTGCCTACACATCGACCGGCTCGTGGAACGAAACCGCGATGGCGAACCCCGAGTTCGACGCGCTGATGGCGCAGGCTCTGTCGTTGGCCGATGCCGACAAGCGGCGCGAACTGATGGTGCAGATGTGCACGATCCTTCAGTCCGAAGGCTACATCATCAACCCGTTCTCGCGGTCGCTGTTCAGCCACCACAAGGAAGGCTTCGCGGGTCTCTCGCATCACCCGGCCTTCGAGCACCATCACTACAAGTGGTCGATGGCCTGATCTGACCGCAGGCGCCTGTCGGGGGACTGACACAGGCGCAAGGACGGCCAAGAAGATCGGGGGGCGCGCACGTCGTGCCCCCTGCCTGGGGGATTTTACACAAGAGGACCGGCATGGGACAGTTCGTGCTCCGGCGGCTTGGCGTCATGCTTCTGACCGCTCTGGCCCTGACCTTCGTGGTCTTCTACCTGACGAACCTGCAGCCGAACCTTGAAAAACTGGCCCGCACCGAAGGCTCGGTCCGGATGACGGAAGAGGCCGTGCAGGACTGGATCGAGCAGAACGGTCACTCCGGTTCGGTTCTTCTGCGCTATGGGCAATGGCTTGGGGTCGTGCCCGGCTGGACCTACACTGACGAAAAGGGCCAGACGCGCGGCCGTTGCATGGAAATCGGCCAGGATCCCGCTGCGGCACCACGCTATTGCGGCCTTCTTCAGGGCAACTGGGGCTTTTCGACATTCTTCAAGAAACCTGTTGCCGATTCGCTGGGCGAAAAGCTGGCCGCGACCGGCTGGCTGATGCTGGCCGTGATGCTGGTCATGGTGCCCGCGTCGCTGATCCTGGGCGTGCTGTCGGGGATGCGCGAAGGCTCGGCAACGGACCGGGCCCTTTCCACCTTTTCGATCGCCTCGACCGCCACTCCCGAATATGTCTCAGGCGTGGTTCTGGTGGCCTTGTTCGCAACGGCCGCGACCGGCATTTCGCCCTTGCTGGCCGAATACGGGCTGATCGAGCCGAAAAAGACGCTGTTTCTCGCCTCTGCCACATCGGCGATGGACGACATCACCTTCTGGAACTTCGCCCTGCCGGTGCTGACCATCGCGCTTTACGGCATCGGCTACATCGCCCGGATGACCCGGGCCTCTATGACCGAGGTGATGACCCAGCAGTACATCCGGACCGCACGGCTGAAGGGGGTGCCCTTCCGGTCCGTCGTGATGAAGCACGCGCTAAGGAACGCCCTGATCGCGCCCTTCACGGTCATCATGCTGCAGTTTCCCTGGCTGCTGAACGGCGTGGTGATTGTCGAAAGCCTGTTCAATTACAAGGGCTTCGGCTGGACACTGGTCCAAGCCGCCTCGAACAACGACATCCCGCTGCTGCTGGCCTGTTCGGTCGTCGCGGTGATCGTCGTCCTGCTGACGCAGCTGATTTCGGACATCGGCTATGTCTTCCTGAACCCCCGTATCCGGCTGGCCTGAGGGAGCGCGCACATGGACCAACTGACCTGGACGGGATCGGCGGGAACGGTGCTGCTACCGGTGATCCAGATCGCTGTGCTGGCACTGGCCTTGGCACTGGTGGCCAAGCTGATCTTCGTGCTGGCGGGCCTTGATGGGCCAGGCCTGCCCGGCCCTGACGGTGCTGCAACATCCCGTGCTCCTGGGGCGTTCGCCAGCCTTGGCATCCGCATCAGCTTTTTCGCTGCCCTCGCCGCGGCCCTGCTGATCCTAGCCGCGGGGGCCGTCATGCCTACGCCGGTCGAAGCTGGAATCCTCGGATCGATGGCTGTGCGCTTCTGGCCGGTCTGGCTGGCGCTGGCGGCAACCTTCATCCTCTCGATCCGGTTCCGCCGCCGCCTTGGCCTCTATGGCAAGCTTTTCGATTCGAACGTCGGGATGATCGGCTTTGCCATTGTGATGTTCTGGGTCTTCACCGCGATCTTTGCCGACGCGATCATCACGCAGGACCCGCTTGCGCAGCTGTCAGGCCTCAAGAACAAGGTCCCCGGGATTGCGGCCCCGGAAAGCCCCTTCGGCTGGTATCTCCTCGGTGGCGACCACCTTGCCCGCGACGTGTTCAGCCGCATGGTGATGGGCGCGCGCGAGGTTCTGAAGATCGCCCCCGCCGCGACGCTGTTTGCCTTCATGGTCGGCATCACGCTGGGCCTGCCTGCGGGCTACTTCGGCGGCCGGCTTGATACGTTCATCTCGTTCCTGGCCAACCTCGTCCTCGCTTTCCCGGTGATCCTGCTCTTCTACCTGCTGGTCACGCCCGAGATTCGCGTGACCGGCATCCCCATCGTGCTGGCGGCGATCCTGTTCGTCTTCCCGATCGTGTTCCTCTGCGTGTTGTGGAACAGCCGCTACTACACCGATCCGATGAAACGGAACCTCTATGTCGGGATCACGCTCGTCATCGGCCTCTGGGCCTATTCGGGCCTTGCCTTCAACATGGACCCCCTCGGCGTCTGGTCGATGGAGCCGAACATGCTCAACGTGTTCGTTTCGGTCGTCTTCGTGAACTCGCCCGGCGTGTTCCGCATCGTTCGGGGCCTCGTCATGGACATCAAGGCGCGGGACTATGTCGCTGCCGGCCAGACCCGGGGCGAAGGGTCGTGGTACATCATGCTGTGGGAGATCCTGCCCAACGCGCGGGGCCCGCTGATTGTCGATTTCTGCCTGCGGATCGGCTACACCACGATCCTCCTCGGCACGCTTGGCTTCTTCGGCCTTGGCGTGTCACCGGACAGCCCGGACTGGGGGTCCACCATCGACGACGGGCGCAAGCTTCTGAACCTCTTCCCCCACCCCGCGCTTGCGCCAGCCCTCGCCCTCATGAGCCTCGTCCTCGGCCTGAACCTTCTGGCCGATGGTCTGCGCGAAGAAAGCCTGAAGGATTGACGCCATGACAGCCAGCGACATCGCCAGCGAAACCTGGGATCCGTCCAAACCGATCCTGGAAATCGAGCATCTCTCGATCTCCTTCTTCACGCGCCTTCGGGAAATCCCCGCCGTGATGGATTTCTCCTGCACCGTCATGCCGGGTGAGGCGATGGGGCTGGTGGGCGAATCCGGCTGCGGCAAGTCGACCGTCGCACTTGCCGTCATGCGCGAGCTTGGCAAGACCGGGCGCATCGTCGCAGGCTCGATGAAGTTCAAGGGCCGCGACCTTGCCACGATGTCGGACGAGGAACTGCGCCACATCCGCGGCTCCGAGATCGCGATGATCTACCAGGAGCCGATGGCCTCCCTGAACCCCGCGATGAAAGTGGGCGCGCAGTTGGCCGAAGTGCCGATGCTGCATTCGGGCATGTCGAAGGATGACGCCTGGAAGCTTGCCCGCCAGATCGTCGCCGACGTCCGCTTGCCCGACCCCGACCGCATCATCAACGCCTACCCGCACCAGCTTTCCGGCGGCCAGCATCAACGCATCGTCATCGCGATGGCGCTGATGGCCAAGCCCGCACTTCTGATCCTGGATGAGCCCACCACCGCGCTTGACGTGACGGTCGAGGCCGGGATCGTCGATCTGGTCAAGGAGTTGGGCAAGAAGTACGGCACCTCGATGCTGTTCATCAGCCACAACCTTGGCCTCATCATGGATGTTTGCGACCGGATCTGCGTGATGTATTCCGGCGAGGCGGTAGAAACCGGGAACGTGACGCAGGTTTTCGACAAGATGCGCCACCCCTATACCCAGGCTCTCTTCCGGTCGATCCCGCTGCCCGGCGCCGACAAGAACGCGCGCCCGCTCATCAGCATTCCCGGCAACTTCCCCCTGCCCCATGAACGCCCCAAGGGCTGTAACTTCGGCCCGCGTTGCGACTATTTCCAGAAGGGTCGCTGCGACGAGATCGATGTCCCGATGAGCCACGTCCCGGGAGACGACCGCCACGACAGCCGCTGCCTGCGCTGGCAAGAGGTTGACTGGGACGCCCCTCTGGCCAAGCGCGAGGTCAAGCAAAAGGCTGAAATCGGCAAGGTTGTCCTAAAGATGGACGACCTGCGCAAGTATTACTCCGTCTCGACCGGGGCCTTCGGGGGCGGCACCTCCAAGGTGGTCAAGGCCAATGAGACGCTCAGCTTCGAGGCGCGCGAGGGTGAGACCCTGGCCATCGTCGGCGAAAGCGGCTGCGGCAAGTCGACCTTCGCAAAGGTGCTGATGGGGTTGGAGACGGCCACCTCTGGCTCGATCATGCTGTTTGACGAAAACGTCCAGTCGACGCCGATCCAGAAACGGAACACCGACACCGTCAGTCAGGTGCAGATGGTGTTTCAGAACCCCTTCGACACCCTCAACCCCTCGATGACCGTGGGGCGGCAGATCATCCGGGCGCTGGAGATCTTCCACTACGGCAAGTCCGACGCGGATCGCCAGGACCGGATGTTGGAGCTTCTCGACCTGGTGAAACTCCCTCGCGCCTTTGCCGACCGGATGCCGCGCCAACTTTCGGGTGGCCAGAAACAGCGCGTGGGCATCGCCCGGGCCTTTGCCGGGGGCGCGAAGGTGGTTGTGGCGGACGAACCCGTCTCTGCCCTTGACGTCTCGGTTCAGGCCGCGGTCACCGATCTTCTGATGGACATCCAGCGCGAGAACCGGACGACGCTTCTGTTCATCAGCCACGACCTGTCGATCGTTCGATATCTGGCTGACCGGGTGATGGTCATGTATCTCGGCCATGTGGTCGAAATGGGCACGACCGACGAGGTCTTTTCGCCGCCCTACCACCCCTATACCGAAGCGCTGCTCTCGGCCGTGCCGATCGCCGACACCAAGGTCATCCGCAAACGCATCGTGCTGGAAGGCGACATCCCCTCGGCGGTGAACCCTCCGCCGGGCTGCCCGTTCCAGACCCGCTGCCGTTGGAAATCCCAGGTCCCCGGCGGGCTTTGCGACCGTGAAGTGCCACCGGTGCAGATGCTGGAGGGCGGGCATCAGATCAAGTGCCACCTCTCGGCCGAGGTGCTGGCGACGATGGAACCGGTGATCAAGATCGCTGCGGAATAAGTAAGCGAAGGGTGGGCTTGGTCGCCCACCTTACCTCCGACCAGCCTACCCTAGGATCGCCTTCACATAGCCCTCGGTCTCGGCGAAGGGCGGGATGCCATTATGCTCTTCGACAGCCCCAGGACCCGCATTGTAGGCGGCAAGCGCCAGTTCCCAGGTGCCGAACTTGTCGAACATCTTGCGCAGATAGCGTGCGCCACCGTCAAGATTTTCGGCCGGGTCAGCGATGTCCACGCCCAGCGTCTTTGCGGTTTCCGGCATCAGCTGCGCCAGGCCCGTCGCACCCTTGGATGACACCGCCACCGGGTTCCAGCCGCTTTCCTGCTGCACCAGACGCAGGAACAGGTCTTCCGGCACGCCATGCTTGCGCGCGGCGGCCTTCGCTATCTCAAGGTATTCGCCCTTGTAACTGCCGCGATAGGCCGGGATGTCCTTGGCCTCGGCGGGCACTTCACCCTTCTTGTACTTGGGCGTATGCTTGACCGACCCACTGTATTGCTTGGACAATTTCTTGTCGATCAGGTCGGACTGCGACTTGAAGATCGCATTGCGGGATTTGGTCGAGCCGGACAGATTCAACCCTTCGGCCGTCGCCGTCATGGGCAGACACGCCACCAGCGCAACAAGCGCCGTCCGGTAGACGATCTGCATCCTCACGCCCATACCCACGTCTTCCATACACCCCGGCGGACTATAGCGGCTTTGCACGGTTTTTCCAGCCGCGAAATGTCGGGCATTCCCGACCCCGCCGCCAAATCCCCTGATGCCGATTGCGGCTGGACCCACGCGCGGTATAGATTTGTTAACCATCCGCGAGCCACCCTCCGGCTCGCAGACCAGCAAGGGAGATTCGCATGGCGGGGTCGGTCAACAAGGTCATTCTCATCGGCAACCTCGGCCGCGACCCCGAGGTGCGCAGTTTTCAGAACGGCGGCAAGGTGGTGAACCTGCGCATCGCCACTTCGGAAACCTGGCGCGACAAGCAGTCCGGTGAACGCAAGGAACGCACCGAATGGCATTCGGTCGCGATCTTCAATGAAGGGATCGCCAAGATCGCCGAGCAGTACCTGAAGAAGGGCTCGACGGTCTATATCGAGGGCTCGCTTGAAACCCGCAAATGGCAGGACCAGTCCGGGCAGGACAAGTACACCACCGAAATCGTCCTGCGCCCCTACAACGGCAACCTCACGCTGCTTGGTGGCCGCGATGGTGGCTCGGGTGGCGGTGGTGGCAGTGACTATGACGACCGGGGCGGCTATGATGACGGAGGCCAGGGCGGCGGCTATGGCAGTGGGTCGTCCTCTGGCGGCGGGCGCGGT
>JBGSVS010000010.1:0-3045 GCA_041752895.1 Tabrizicola sp. | reverse complement strand
TCCAACTGCACGCCGCCGCCGCGCCCGCAATCTGTGTGGATCAGATAGCCCTGATCGCGCAGCGCCCCGATATCGCGCAACGCCGTTCGGCGCGACACGCCAACCTTTCCGGCCAGCTCGTTCACGGTCGAGGCCCCGTTGCGGCGCAACAGGCGCAGGATGGAATCATGTCTCAGGCGTGAGGTCATCCTGCCGTCATAGCATGAATGGTGCCAGAATATGGCACCGTTTGATTTTATCCGGGTCAGGCTGATCCCAACCAGGAACCTGACCATGACCCTCGAACCCACCACCCCGCTGACCGTCAACCCGCCGCATCTGCATGACCCCCGGCCCAACGGCTACAGCGTGGCCGTCATTGCGCCAGCTGCCGGGCGACTGGCTTTCATCTCGGGCCAGGGCGGGCAGGACCGGACTGGAGCCTTGTCCCCCGATTTTGCCACTCAGGTGGCGCAGGCCTACGCCAACCTTTCCGACGTGATCACAGCTCTTGGCGGTCACCCCGAACAGGTCGTGAAGCTGACGGTCTATGTCGTCGATCACGACATGGCAAAGCTTGGCCCCTTGACCGAAAACGTGATGCGGGTGTTCGGGGATCGTCTGCCAGCCCAGACGCTTGTCCCGGTGCCGAAACTCGCCATCGACCCGATGCTGTTCGAGGTCGAGGCCGTCCTCCTGCTGGACTGACGGCCTGTCGGGCCTAGCGGTTGAACACGCGCGAGGGGTGCAATTCGCCCCCCCGATAGTGCCCCACGGCAACGGCGAGCCCATCGAGGCTCGCCCAACCCTCGGTGCCCCAGTCGGCGTGGCCGATCACCTGCCCTGGGTTGCCGTTCCGCAGCCGCGCCGCACCTTCCGGGGTGGCAGTGAACTCGGCCAAGTCCTGCAATCCCAGTTCCAGTGGCAGCAGCCGCGCGTCCAAGGCATCGGTCTTCGCTTCGGCCTCGACCTCGGCCATCGTCACGCCCTGTTCGGCATCGAACGGCCCCGACCACGTCCGCCGCAGCCATTCGACATGCCCCAGACAGCCCAGCGCGCGGCCAAGGTCGCGGGCGATAGACCGCACATAGCCACCATTGCCGCAGACCATCTCCAGGTCAACATGGTCCGCATCCGGGCGACCCAGAACCAGCAGGCTTTCCACCCACAAGGGCCGCGCCACCAGGTCCATCGCCTCACCCTCGCGCGCCAGGTCATAGGCGCGTTCACCATCCACCTTCACCGCCGAATACTGCGGCGGCACCTGTTCAATCTGCCCCCGGAACGCCCCCAGCGCCGCCTCAACCTCAGCATCCGTGGGCCGCAAAGCCGACGTCGCGATCACCTTGCCCGACGCATCATCGGTATCCGTCGCCGCGCCAAAGACGACCCTGAACCGGTAGCACTTCAACGCATCGGTGATGTAGGGAATCGTCTTCGTGGCCTCTCCCAGCGCCACCGCCAGCACGCCTGTCGCATCCGGGTCCAGCGTCCCCGCATGACCCGCCTTCTGCGCCGACAGCGCCCATTTCACCTTGTTCACTACGGCAGTCGAGGTCACCCCCGCCGGCTTGTCGACGATCAGCCAGCCGCTGACCGCCCGGCCCTTCTTCACGCGACCCATGCCCTAACCCTTCGGAACCACGGTGCCGACGATCGGCCCCATCGGGAACCCCCCGTCGTGCCGGTCCAGCCCCGGCGCATACAGCCGCGAGATGTTGCCGTCGAAATACAGCGCATCGGGCAGCCCCAGCTCGTCCCGGAACAGCCGCGCGAAGGCGTGGAAGTTCACCGCGTCGTTGGAAATCGCAAACACCGCCCGCGTCCCATCCTCGCTGACCCCCACGCCGTTGCGGACATAGGTGCTATCACTCCCCGGCAAGAGCTTCGGATGCAGCTTGCCCTTGATCACCAGCATCGGCCCCGATTGCGTCGCATAGCGGCAGTCCGGCTTTTTCTTCCGGAACGCCCGGCTTTCCATCACCCGGAAGCCCTCGCCGATGCAGAACACCCCGTTCGGCAACAGCCCAAAATTCCCCGGCCCGTCGCTGGTGACGATCTTCGACACCTCGACCCCGTCTTCGACATAGAGGCCCACGGGGGACAGATCGCGGTGATACATTCCCGCGTTCATCGCAAAACCCAACGCCTTGCCCTCGGCCCCCAGCGCCTCGTCGACGTTGCGGAAACTGCCAAAGGCCCCGTCCGGGCCGGAATGGAACAGCCGCAGATCTTCGTCCGCCGCCACCTCGCAGACCGTGTAGGACGCACCCTCAAAGCTGGTATCCCGGCACTCTGCCGCCTCTGCCGCCACCGGCGCCAGCAGGAAGACCGCAGCCAGCCACCTCATTCGGCGTCGTCCGCCGCGTCCAGATCGCGCTGGACCGAAGGGTCGGCAAACAGTCGCCGCGTCTCGTCCAGCCGGTCAAAGGTCTCATCGGGGCGAAACCGCAGGTCCGGCGCATATTTCAGCGTCAGCTCACTTGCTATCCGATGCCGCAGCTCGGCCTTGTTGCGCGCCAGCGCCGCGATGGCGTTTTCCACTGGCACCGACCCCATCAGCGGCATCACATAGACCGTAGCCACCTTCAGATCGGGCGAGCAGGACACCTCGCCCACCGTGATCGACATGGAGTTCAACTCGGGATCATGGATCTCGGCCCGGTTCAGCACATCGGCCAAAGTGCGGCGGATCAGTTCCCCCACGCGCAGCTGGCGTTGCGACGGGCCGGACCCGGTATTGAAGCGCTTGTTCGACATGCCGCCGGTTTATGCCCTTTCCGCACCGCCCGCAACGCCGGGCTTCTCACACCCGCGCGAACCGGCTAGACGGGGTCTGCAATGGGGGACAAGGCGATGGATCAGCCGGGACTGGTGGTAACGGGGGCCTCGGGCCGCATGGGACAGACGCTGATCGGTCTCGCGCAGGCCTCGGACAAGCTGCGCCTCGTTGCCTGCGTCGAACGCTCTGGCCACCCCTGGATCGGCCGCGACGTGGGCGAGGCGATGGGTGGCAGCCCCATCGGGGTGCAGGTCACCGACGACGCGCTGGAGGCCTTCTCCAAG
>JBGSVS010000009.1:0-5462 GCA_041752895.1 Tabrizicola sp. | reverse complement strand
CGCCTTGGCCAGGCGGTCAAGCCGCAGGGGGCCGTAAATCGGGTTCGGATGGCGCAGGGTGACGGCACATGCGGCCTTGGCCAGGGCCTTGGCCTTTTCGGTCAACTCAGCAGGACCAAGGGGCGCATCAAGGCCCATGTGGCGGATCAGTCGCTTGGTGCCGCGCTTGGGCTTGTAGCGGAAGGTGATGAGATCGCGTTGCAGCCGGGGGCCCACAAAGCTTGCAACGGCTTCGAACAAGGTCAGGCCAAGCCAGCCCAGTAGCAGCAGGAAGCCAAGCGGAAAGACGATGACCAGGAGATCGGCCCGCAGGGTCAGCGCGGCAAGGATCATCAGTCCAAGAAGGTATTTGCGGTCAAGCATGGGCTATAACACTGGATCAAGCGGACAGTCGGCACGCGTGCGCCACGGGTATTTTCGCTGTGTGGCACAATCATGGCCATTGCGTTAGGCTTCGGGCAAACATCAATAAACAAGCGAGGCAGGCAATGTTGATCACGCGGCGGGCGATGGCTTTGGGGGCGCTTTCGGTGCTGGGGGCCTGTGTCAGTGCCGGGGGCCGGTCAGGCGGGGGCGGTGGCTACCGAGCGCCGGACCCGGCCCCGAGGGCGGTGCCGAATGCCGGGTGGGACGCCTGGGTTGACGGCTTCAAGGGCCGGGCGGCCTCGCGCGGGATTTCGTCTGGAACGTTTGATGCGGCGTTCCGGGGGGCGGGGTTCCTGCCCGAGGTGATCGAAAAGGACCGCAACCAGACCGAGTTCACCCGGACGCTGGAGGATTATCTGAACATTGCGGCCTCGGACGAGCGGGTGAGCCTGGGCCGCCAGAAATTTGCGCAATATGGCGGGGTGCTGTCGGCCATCGAAAGCCGCTACGGGGTGGAAGGCCATGTCGTGGCGGCGGTCTGGGGGCTGGAGAGCTTTTTCGGGACGCGGCGGGGAAATGTGCCGGTGATCTCGGCCCTGTCGACGCTGGCCTATGACGGGCGGCGGGGCGAGTTCTTCGAGGGTCAGCTGGTGGCGGCACTGAAGATCCTGCAGGCGGGGGACATCTCGCCCGGGGCGATGACGGGCAGTTGGGCCGGGGCGATGGGGCATACCCAGTTCATCCCGACCTCGTATCTGGCATTCGCGGTGGATTTCACCGGCGACGGTCGGCGCGACATCTGGTCGGAGGACCCGACGGATGCGCTGGCCTCGACCGCGGCCTATCTGGCGAAGTCGGGCTGGACGCGCGGTTTGCCCTGGGGGATGGAAGTCACGGTGCCGGGCGGGTTCAACGCGGGCCTTCTGGGGCGCGGCAAGGGCAAGTCGGCGGCAGAGTGGCAGGCACTTGGTGTGCGCGCGGCCAGTGGTGGGGCCTTGGCCGGAGGGTCGATCATCGCGGGCGGGAACGGCGGGGGGGGGCCCTATTTCCTGCTGACGCAGAACTTTGCCACCATCCTGCGCTACAACAATGCGCAGAACTACGCGATCGGCGTCGGGCATCTGTCGGACCGGCTTTTGGGCCGGGGGGCGGTGCAGGCGTCGTTCGGGCCGGATGCCAGCGGGATGACGCAAGGCGACCGGCAGGAATTGCAGCGGCGGCTGACCGCAAAGGGCTTTGACACCGAGGGGTCGGATGGTGTGATCGGGGCCAAGACCAAGGCGGCCATCAGCGCCTATGAGGCAAGTGTCGGGCTGCCGGTGACGGGAAATCCGACGCTGGAGCTGCTGCGCCGGTTGCGGTGACGGGGCGGTGGGCGGATCGCCCACCCTACGGGCCCGCGCCTCAGTCACAAGGTTGCGCTGTGTGGTTGAGGGCGGATGCGCTCCGCGCGGGAGTATTTGGCAAAGGGCAAGGGGTTTGATGCGGCCCGAGGTCAGGCGACGGCGTTCACATGCGCAGTGCGGATCACCCGTTCGCAGTGCTGCGACAGCTGCTTGCGGTCGTCGAAGGCATCAACCGGGACTTCGGGGTGGAAGATGACTTCGACCCTACCCTGGCGCGAGGTGGCGAGCGTCTTCAACAGGTGGCTGGCAAAGTCCATGTCGCCCCACCAACCGTAGTGACGGGCGTCCTCGCCGTCCGGGGCGTGGTAGACAACTGTGACCGGCTGGATGTGCATCGTGCGTTCCAGCGCGGGCGAGAAGAAGGCCTGAAACAGGGTGGACTTGAACGGCAGGACGCGGATGGCGTCGGTCGAGGTGCCTTCGGGGAAAAACAAGAGGCGATGCCCGGCTTTGAGGCGGGATTCAAAGATGTCCTGCTGCTTTTTCGCCTCGGTCCCCTTGCGGGCGATGAAGATGGTGCCGGTGGCACGGGCGAGCCAGCCGATGCCGGGCCAGTCGGCGACCTCGGCCTTGGCGACGAAATACACGGTCTGGGCGGCGTTCAGCACGAAAATGTCCAGCCAGGAGGAATGGTTGGAGACGATGGCTCCGGACCGGGTCATCGGCGTGCCGTGGACGATCAACGGCAGGCGCAGCAGGCGCAGCGCGGTGCGGCAGACAAACCGGGTGATATGCGGAGTGACCGGACGGGCCTGCCCGAAAAGCGGCCATTCGACCAGCCGGACCAGAAGCAGCACGCAAAGCCCGCCGTAGGTCAGCGTGCCGACCAGCGTTCCGCGCCAGAGGACACGCAGCCAGCCAAGTGGCGTCACCTTTAGGGGCGGTGGGGCTGCATCCTGCCAGGCGGTCATGTCCCTGCCTTGCGGATGTAGAAATCGCGGTGGCGGGCCGACATCTGGCCGGTGTCCATCACCAGGCATACGTCGGTGGTGTTGAAGTCCCGGTCGATCCAGGCCCCGTCGCCGACAAAGCCGCCAAGGCGCAGGTAAGCCTTGATCAGCGCGGGCGTGGCGGCCATCGCGGCGCGGCGGTCCAACTGGTCGGCGGCGATCAGGTCCATCTCTTGCCGATGCGGTGGCAAGGCGCGGACCCGCATCTCGGCCGGCGCAAGGTGGTGGTGGTGCAGGTAGGCGAGCGGCTGGGTCAGGCCCGCGATGTCGGTGCCGTGGAAGGATGCCGCGCCGAACAGCACCTCGATCCCGCGGTCCAGCACGTATTCGGCCAGGCCATTCCAGAGGTGGTACATCGCCGTCCCGCCCCGGTGATCGGCATGGACGCAGGAGCGGCCAAGCTCCAGCAACCGGCGGCCCGAGGCAAGGAGGGGGGTCAGGTCGAACTCGGTTTCCGAATAGAACCGCCCGGCGGCGGCGCGGCGATCCGAGGGCAGGACCCGGTAGGCGCCGATGACATGCGCGCGCGTCGCGGGGTCGACGCGGCGGTCGATCAGGATCAGGTGGTCGAAATGGTCGTCGAAGGCATCGCGTTCCAGCCCGGCCTCGTGATCAACCATCGGGCCGTTGCCGCCAAGCTCCTCCACGAAGACCCGGTAGCGCAGGGCTTGCGCTGCGGTCAGGTCCTCGGGCGTCGTCGCGAGCCGCACGGCGTAGGGGCTTTCTTCGGCAGACATCGCTTGGGTCCAAGGCCTTGATCAGGGCTGGTGGCGCACCCCACTTAGCCATGGGTCGGCAGGTTTGCAACCGTCTGCCCGTTCGCTTGGATTTCAAGCAATTCCCGGTTGAGTTTCGCCCGGGGATTCGCACTATGGGTGATCAGGCCCCGCTACCGGCAGAAGGAAGACGCGCCTCATGTCGATCACGACCTTCCCGGCATGTTCGAAGTTCACTGTCACCTTGTTGTCGATGTTCGACTGTACCTGACCAAGACCCCAGTCTTCCTGCTCCGGGTGGCGCACCAGCATGCCCGGTTCCAGAAAAGCCGCCATATCCTGCCCTTTCGCCCGGTTTTCCCATGCAAGACAAGCCCGACCTCGCCGCCCTGATCGCCTCGCGCATCTGCCATGACCTTATCAGCCCCATCGGCGCGATAGGCAACGGGGTGGAACTGCTGGCGATGGAGCCGGGCGGCGTGCGTCCGGAAATGGCGCTGATTTCGGAAAGCGTCGCCAATGCCAATGCGCGGATCCGGTTTTTCCGGGTCTGCTTTGGCCAGGCGACCAGCGACCAGCGGATCGCGCGGTCGGAAGTGGCCTCGATCCTGGGGGATCTGTCGCGCGGCGGCCGGGTTGGCTATGCGTGGACCAGCCCGGGGGACCTGTCACGACGCGAAGTGCGGCTGGCGTTCCTGTTGCTGCAATGCCTGGAAAGTGCCTTGGCCTATGGCGGCAAGATCAGCGTGACGCGGTCCGACAGTGGCTGGCAGGTGCTTGCTGACGCGCCCCGGCTGAAGGTCGACCCCGCGCTGTGGGAGGTCCTGACCGAGCCGCGCGCGCCGGCCGAGATCGGGGCGAACCAGGTGCATTTTGCGCTGGTCCCGGACGAGTTGGCGCGGCAGGGACGGCGGTTGATCACCGAGATCGGCGAGACGACGATCAAGTTGACGTTCTGACCCTCAGGTCCGGATCGTCCCATCGCCCGTCACCAGATACTTGAAGCTGCACAGCTGCTCGGCCCCCACGGGCCCGCGCGCGTGCATCTTGCCGGTGGCGATGCCAATCTCTGCGCCCATGCCGAACTCGCCCCCATCGGCGAACTGGGTCGAGGCGTTGCGCATCAGGATGGCGCTGTCGAGTCGCTGGAAGAAGCGTTCGGCGGTAGCGTCGTTCTCGGTCAGGATCGCTTCGTTGTGCTGGCTGCCGTATTTGCGGATATGGGCGATGGCTTCGTCCACACCGTCCACCAGTTTCGCGGCGATGATCATGTCCAGGAATTCCCGTCCGAAATCATCGGGTTGGGCTTTGACAGTGCCAGGGATCTTCAGAAGCTCGCCCTCGGTGCGGACCTCGACGCCGGCTTTCAAGAGGTCCTCGATCAGCACGGCCCCGTGCTTGGTGTAAAACTGCCAGTCGATCAGCAGGCACTCGGCCGAACCGCAGATGCCGGTGCGGCGGGTCTTGGCGTTCAGGACCACCCGGCGGGCCTTTTCCAGGTCGGCGTCGCGGTCGGCGTAGACGTGGCAGATGCCCTCAAGGTGCGCGAAGACCGGCACCCGCGCCTCGCGCTGGACCAGGCCGACAAGGCCCTTGCCGCCCCGGGGGACGATGACGTCGATGTATGGGGTGGCCTGAAGCATCGCCGTCACCATCTCGCGGTTGCGCGTGGGGATGAACTGGATCGCTGCGGCGGGGAGGTTGGCGGATTTCAGGCCGTCGAGCATGCAGGAGTGGATCGCCTCTGACGTCTCGAAGCTTTCGGACCCGCCGCGCAGGATGACGGCGTTGCCGGATTTGAGGCAGAGGGCACCGGCATCGGCGGTGACATTGGGGCGCGATTCGTAGATCACGCCGACGACGCCAAGGGGGGTGGCGACGCGCTGGATGTGGAGGCCATTGGGCCGGTCCCATTCGGCAAGGATGCGGCCGACGGGGTCCTTCTGTTCGGCGATCTGGCGCAGCGCGTCGACGATCCCGCGCAGGCGAGTGTCGTCCAGTCGCAGGCGGTCGCGCATGGCGGG
>JBGSVS010000008.1:0-7000 GCA_041752895.1 Tabrizicola sp. | reverse complement strand
AGGAACAGCCCGCCCGCGATCAGCCACAGCCCGCGCATTCCTGCATCCCTTCCCAAAGCCCGCCACTTGCGCACGCGCCGCACCGAAGCTCAACCCCGCTCTTCCCTTTTCACCCGCAACCGCCTAGAACGGGCCCGCATTGGCGGGATGACCCCGCGGACGAAAGGCTGCCCCATGCGCACGATCACCACGACCGAAGACCTCGCCGCCTATTGCGACCTCGCGAAAAGCCAGCCCTTCGTCACCATCGACACCGAATTCCTGCGCGAACGGACCTACTGGTCCAAGCTCTGCCTGATCCAGATGGCGCTCCCCGGCGCCGGTGAAGCGGTCCTGATCGACCCGATCGAGGGCGACAAGATGTCGCTTGAACCGCTGTATGATCTCTTCCGCCATGAAGCGACCGTGAAGGTCTTCCACGCCGCCCGGCAGGACCTTGAGATTTTCTTCGTCGAAGGCGGCGTCTTCCCGAATCCCCTGTTCGACACCCAGATCGCCGCCATGGTCTGCGGTTTCGGTGAACAGGTGGGCTATGAAACCCTGGTCAAGAAGATCGCCCGGGCGGACCTCGACAAGACCTCGCGGTTCACCGACTGGTCGCGCCGTCCGCTGTCTGACGCGCAGAAGGAATATGCGCTCGCCGACGTGACTCACTTGCGGGGGATCTACGAATGGCTGGCCGCCCAGCTGAAAAAGAACGGTCGCGCCGAATGGGTGGCCGAGGAACTTTCGATCCTCACCGATCCCGCAACCTACACCGTCCACCCGGATGAGGCCTGGCAGCGGATCAAGACCCGCACCACGAGCGGCCGTTTTCTCGCCGTGGTCAAGGCGCTCGCCCGCTTCCGCGAGGCCTATGCCCAGGGCCAGAACGTCCCACGCAGCCGGGTGATGAAGGACGACGCGCTACTGGAACTGGCCTCGACCAAGCCCACCACGGTCGAGGAACTGGGCCGCTCGCGCCTGCTGCTGCGCGAAGGTCGCAAGCCCGAGATCGCCGATGGCATCCTTGCCGCAGTGAAGGAAGGCCTTGAGATGAAGCCCGAGGACATCCCCCGGGTCGAGAGCTCGCGCGAACAGTTGCAGGTCAATCCGGCGCTGGCCGACCTCTTGCGCGTGCTTCTCAAGGCCAAATCGGAAAGCCTTGGCGTCGCCCCCCGCCTGATCGCTTCGTCCGCCGATCTTGACCTGATCGCCGCCGGCGACCGCGAGGTCCCCGCCCTTGGTGGCTGGCGGCGCGAGGCCTTTGGCGACGACGCGATGCGGCTCTGCAAAGGTGAGATCGCCCTGTCGGCAAAGGGCAATGAAGTGCGGGTCGTCCACCTCTAGCGCGCCCGGACTTTTCGAAAAGTCCGGACCGGAGCCTTCAAAGGCTCCGAAACGATGTCTTTGAAGACATCGGCGCTACCACTTGCCCGAAGCACCCCCGCCCGACGAGCTGCCGCGGCCAAACCCGCCTGACGACCGCCCGCCTCCGCCCGACGACCCGCTGTCGTTGTCGTCCCGGGCGGGGATCGTATAGTGCTGGTCCTCCGCATAGCCGCAGGAGGGGCAGCTTAGATGCGTGATCCCGCTGCCGGAACTGTAGCTGGTGGCATGATCGATCACTTCGTTGTCCCGCAACAGCGTCGGCTGGCCACATTGCGGGCAGCGCTTGTAGGCGGCCCAGGCGGCCTTGCCCGCAAAGCCTAGGCCCGCCACGCCGCCAACGACCCCCAGCCCGATCAGGACCATCCGCACCAGATCGCCGAAGCCCACCCATTCGCCCTTGATGAACGGTTCGATGATCTGCGTGCGCGTGGCGATCAGCCCGTCCAAAATCCCCTGCGGCATCTGCCTTGCACGAAAACGCGGCAGCATCGCCGTGTCGATCACCTCTTGCGCGCGGGCGTTGTAGGCGCGCGCGAAGCCCGACCCAAGCTCGATCCGGGTATCCCGCGTGCCCGGAACGACCAGAACCATGATCCCGTCGTTTCGCACCCGGTCGCCGACCCCCCACTGGTTGAAGAGCGCGGTCGCATAGCTTTCGAACGTCTGCCCCCAGCCGCCATGATCGCTGATCCGGTCCATGGTGACGACAACGACATGAACCCCGGTCTCCGCCCGAATGTCGCGCAGAAGCGTCCGGATCCGGGCCTCATCGGCGGCGGGCAGGATCGCAGCAAAATCCGAAACCGTGTCGCTTTGCGGGCGGGGTAGGGTCTCGGCGAAGGCCGCGAAAGGGACGACCAGCAGAAACAGCAGTAGCCTGATCATGCGAAATCCCGATCCCCGCGCCAGGCCCACCGCAACCAGCCGAATGTCCTGTCACTTTGCACCAAACCGCGACCGATTTCAGTCAGGGAAACCCGACCGCCAGCCGCGCGCGCCCGGCCCCTACCGGCGCGATGCCCTGGCATTGGTGGCACCCTGCACCACGATCTCGCGCACGTTTTCCAGCTTTACGTCCGAGATGTAGATCGCCGCATCGACCTGCCGCGATTGCGGCGAGTTCACATCGGTCTTGGCGACCGGCGGGAAGATGCGGAACTCATAGACCTGCGCGCCGCCTTCGGTCAGCGGCTGCGGCACCAGTTCCGCCTGCCAGTAGCCCTGCTTTGGCGTCTGCCCCCGTGCCCGCACGATGGCCCCACCCGGGATCGGCTCGACCTTCAGGTCCAGCACCACCTCGACCAGACCCCGGCCATCCGCCTGTTCGTCCGGCAGCACGATGGTCTCGCGCGGCTCGGACTTCCGGAACCAGTTGAACGGGTTCAGCTTGCTGTCCCGCAACCCCCCGCAGCCAGCAAGGCCAAGAGCCAGACCAAGGACGACATGACGGCGGGACAGGGACATGGGGCAAGCTTCCTGATGCATCGCCCCTTGGGTAGCCGATGGGGCCGCGTTTGAAAAGCGCATCTTGGGCTGGACGTTTCCCCCCGCCGACCTTACCTCATCCCCAGCGCTGGAGCATGCAATGGCCACCAAAGCCTTCGAAGACATCGCCGAAACCTTCGACTTCCTGGATGACTGGGAAGACCGCTACCGCCATGTGATCGAACTGGGCCGCGCGATGCCGCCCCTTGATGACAGCTTCAAGGTGCCTGCGCTGAAAGTGCAGGGCTGCGCCAGCCAGGTCTGGCTGCGCCCGATGATCGAGAACGGCCATTTCGACTTTCAGGGCGACTCGGATGCGATGATCGTCCGCGGGCTGATCGCGGTCCTGCACGCGCTCTATTCAGGGGTCCCGCTGGCCGAGATCGGGACAGTCGATGCCACCGCCGAACTTGGCCGCCTTGGATTGAACGACCATTTGTCCAGCCAGCGCTCCAACGGGCTTCGCGCCATGGTCCAGCGCATCCGCGAAGAGGCCGCTAGCCGCGCGTGACTTTCACCCGGTCGGGATAGAAGGCCAGATATCCGGCGATGCCCGCCACGTCGTCCTTCGGCGTCTCGTAGGTCCAGACCGCATTGGCCAGCATCCCGAAGTCGCCCTTGATCGAATAGTAGCTCGCCTTGCCCTTCCAGGGGCAGGACGTCGCATGGTTGGTCCGCACCAGCCGGTCCATGTCGATATCCTCGCGCGGGACATAGATGACCGGGGGATATGTCCCCTCGCGCAGTTCCACCGCCCGCTGACTGGTGCCCAGCTGCGTCGACCCCGCGTGAACCAGGACAACTCCCTCGACCGGTGTGATGCTTATGTGGCTGGCCATTCCGGCGTCCTCAAATCGGTGCGCAAGCGCGCGTTAACCAGTTTAGGGTAGCGCCCGCAACGCGGTTGCCAAGCTTTTCCAGCACTTCGACGTGGTAGGCATCCAGCCAGCGCACTTCGCCGGGAGACAGCTCCCCGCGCAGGATCAGGCGGCGGTCGAAGGGGACGAAGGTCAGCGTCTCGAAGCTTAGCTGCGCGCGGTTGTCGCCAAGGGCAGGGGCTTCCTCGACCACAATCAGGTTCTCAAGCCGGATGCCGAATGCGCCCTCGCGGTAGTATCCCGGCTCGTTCGACAGGATCATCCCGGGCTCCAGCGGCACTTCCGAGACGCGGGAAATCCGCTGCGGCCCCTCGTGGACCGACAAGAACGCCCCCACGCCGTGCCCGGTCCCGTGGTCGTAATCCTGCCCCGCGACCCAAAGATTGAACCGCGCCAGCGCATCGATATCCCGCCCCGGAAGGCCCTTCGGAAACCGCACCCGGCTGATCGCGATCACCCCCTGCAGGACCCGCGTATAGCACTCCCGCGCTTCCTGCCCCGGATCGCCCACCGCCACGGTCCGGGTGATATCCGTCGTCCCGTCCAGGTACTGCGCGCCGGAATCGACTAGCAGCAACTCGTTCTGTCCGACCGGGCGGTTGGTCTCCTCGGTCACCCTATAGTGCATGATCGCGCCGTTCGGACCCGCGCCGCAGATCGTATCGAAACTGATGTCATGCAGCGCATTTGTCGCCCGCCGGAACCCCTCCAGCGCCTGAACCACCGAAATCTCGGTCAGCCCGCCTGAGGGCGAAGCCTCGTCCAGCCAGCGCAGGAACTCCACCATCGCCGCCCCGTCGCGCAGATGCGCCTCGCGGGTCGCCGCGATTTCGGCCGGGTTCTTGCAGGCCTTGGGCAGGCGGCAGGGATCATCGCTCCAGACGGCCTCTACCCCCGCACAGTTCAGGATGTCCGACACCGCCAGCGGTGCCTGCGCCTTGTCCACCCGGACCGGACCCGCAAGACCCTTCAACGCCCCCGCAAAGCCCTCTACCGGATGCACCGTGACATTGGGTCCGAGATGCGACCGCACCGCCGCATCCAGCTTGGCCGGGTTGACGAACAGATCGACCCGCCCGTCATCGTGCAGCAACGCGAACCCATGCAGCACCGGGTTCTTCGGCACATCCGCGCCCCGAATGTTCAACAGCCAGCACAGCGAATCCGGCAGCGTCACCACCGCCGCTTTCTGCCCGGCCTTCCGCAGCCCCTCGGCCAGGCGCGCGCGCTTGTCGGCGTGGCTCTCTCCGGCCAGTTCCACCGGATGCACGAACGCCTTGCCCATCGGCGCGGGAGGTTGATCCGGCCAGATTGCGTCCACCGGGTTTTCAGCGACAGGCGCAAGCGTTACGCCTGTTCCTTCAAGTGACGTCTTAAGTCTTTCGACCTCATCGGCCGTGTGCAGCCAGGGGTCGAAACCGACCACACCCGAGGCCAGCTTCTCCTTGACCCAATCCCCCGGCTTCACCTCGGGCCAGGGCACCGGAGTAAAGCTGCCAAGATCCACCTGAGCCTTCACCTGAGTCCGATACCGCCCGTCGATGAACACCCCCGCCACGTCCGGCAGCACGATGCAGAACCCCGCCGACCCGGTAAACCCGGTCAGCCATTGCAACCTCTCATCCCGAGCGGCCACATACTCGCCCTGATGCACATCCGCCCGCGGCACGATGAACCCGGCCAGCCCCTTCGCCGCCAGCCGCTCCCGCAGCGCGCGCAGACGCGGAGGCCCCTGATCCGGCGACGCGTGGCTGTCGAATGTCTGGAACATGCGGCTTCCTCTTGGCTCAAATACTCAAAAACGCGGCCTTATCCCGCCCGCCGCATCCCCAGCGCACGGGCGCGCTTTTTCGGGTCGACCTCGAACAGCCCCGCCAGCTGCTCGGTCATCGCACCCGCCAACTGCTCCACGTCCGTGATCGTCACCGCCCGCTGGTAGTAGCGCGTCACGTCGTGGCCGATCCCGATCGCGATCAGTTCCACCGCGCGGCGCCGTTCCACCATCGAGATCACGTCGCGCAGGTGTTTCTCCAGATAATTCGCGGGGTTGACCGACAAAGTTGAATCATCGACCGGCGCGCCGTCCGAGATCACCATCATCACCTTGCGCGCCTCGGGCCGCGCCAGCATCCGACGGTGCGCCCATTCCAGCGCCTCGCCGTCGATGTTCTCCTTCAGCAAACCTTCCTTCATCATCAGCCCCAGGTTCGGCCGCACCCGCCGCCAGGGCGCATCCGCCGACTTGTAGATGATGTGACGCAGGTCATTCAGCCGCCCCGGCATCTGCGGCCGCCCCTGCGCCAGCCACCTCTCCCGCGATTGCCCGCCCTTCCAGGCCCGCGTGGTGAACCCCAGGATCTCGACCTTGACGTTGCACCGCTCCAGCGTCCGCGCCAGCACGTCGGCGCAGATCGCCGCAATGGAAATCGGCCGCCCGCGCATCGACCCGGAGTTATCCAGAAGCAGCGTCACCACCGTATCGCGGAACTCGGTGTCCTTCTCCCACTTGAAACTCAGCGGAGTCGTCGGGTTCGCCACCACCCGCGCCAGACGTCCGGCGTCAAGGATGCCTTCCTCCTTGTCGAACTCCCAGCTGCGGTTCTGCTGGGCCTGCAAGCGGCGCTGCAGCTTGTTCGCCAGCCGCGACACAGCGCCTTTCAGGGGTTCCAGCTGCTGATCCAGATAGGCGCGCAACCGCTCCAGCTCGGCAGGTTCGGCCAGTTCCTCGGCCTTGATTTCCTCATCGAAATCAGTGGTATAAACGGCATAGTTCGGGTCTGCATCCGAATAGGTCGCGGGCGGTGGCGGCTCCAGCGGAGCTTCGCCCTCGGGCAACTCCGCCTCGTCGCCCTGCTCCATGTCGGCGCTGTCCTCCATCGTGACCTGCGCCTGGGACTGGTCCTGCTGCTCCTCCTGCGACCGCTCGGGAGAGGCTTCGCTCTCGTCCGACTCGTCCTGCTCCTCGCCCGCGGAATCGGGCGAGTCCTGATCCTCCTCGGCCTGATCGTCGCCCGCATCCTCGGGCGCGTCCGGGTCGTCGCCAAGCTGGTCGCCATAGCCAAGGTCGGCAATCACCTTCCGCGCCAGCCGCGCGAAAGCCGCCTGATCGGCCAGCACATGGTCGAGGTTCGACAGCGTCTCGCCCGCCTGTTCCTCGACAAACCCGCGCCAGAGGTCCGCCGCATGCTCCGCAGCTTTCGGCAAGGCCCGCCCCGTCGCCATCTGCCGCACCAGATAGCCCGCCGCCACCGGCAGGGGCACCTCAG
>JBGSVS010000007.1:0-3807 GCA_041752895.1 Tabrizicola sp. | reverse complement strand
TGCCGCTGTCCAAGCCCGCCCGCAGCGCCGTGACGGACTGGCTGGCGCACCGCGATGCTGTCGAGGAGGCCGCGCGCATGGCAGGCCATCCGGTGTCGCGCTTCCTCTTTCCCGGCGACGGGCGCGAGGGGCATCTGACGCGGCAATATTTCCACAGTCTTGTCAAGGACATGGCGGTTCTGGCCGGGCTGTCGCCTGCGCGCGTCACACCGCATGTCCTGCGCCATGCCTTTGCCACGCATCTTCTGGCCCATGGCGCTGACCTGCGGGTGATCCAGACGCTGCTTGGTCATGCCGACCTCGCCACGACCGAGATCTACACCCATGTCCTTGACGACCACCTGACCGACCTTGTCCTGACCAAGCACCCCCTTGCCCGGAAGGGCTGACCCGGAAAGAACCGATGCCTGACGCTACCCTTGATACCGCCTTCTGGCTGACCTGCGCCGCGATCCTGGCGCTTCTGGTGATGTCGGCGTTCTTCTCCGGTTCCGAAACTGCGCTGACGGCGGCGTCGCGAGGCAAGCTGAAGGCGCAGGCCGACAGGGGCTCACGCGGGGCGAAGGCGGCGATGGCAATCACCGAAGACCGCGAGCGGATGATCGGGGCGCTGCTTCTGGGCAACAACATCGTCAACATTCTGTCGGCTTCGCTGGCGACCGCACTGCTGACCAAGATGTTCGGGGACAATGGTGTCGCGTTGGCAACCCTTGCGATGACGGCGCTGGTGCTGGTCTTCGGCGAAGTGATGCCGAAGACCGTTGCGATCACTTTCCCCGAGCCGGTGGCAACACGGGTGGCACCGATTATCCGGATCCTGATCCTGATATTTTCGCCGGTCGTTTCGGTCGTGCGGTTTCTGGTGCGCGGTCTGTTGCGGCTGATCGGCCTGCAGCCCAATCCCGGGGGCGAGATGCTGGCGCTGCGCGAGGAAATTGCCGGGGCCATCGCGCTTGGCCATTCCGAGGGCGCGGTGGAAAAGGCGGACCGCGACCGCCTTCTGGGCGCGCTTGACCTGTCGCATCGCACGGTCGACGAGATCATGCGCCACCGTCGCCAGATCGAGATGATCGACGCCGACCTGCCCCCGGGCGAGATCCTGACGCGGGTTCTTGCCTCACCCCATACTCGCCTGCCGATCTTTCGGAACAGTGACGACAACATCCTGGGCGTCGTGCATGCCAAGGACCTGCTGCGCGAGGTCGACCGGCTGGTCCGGGGCGAGGATGCTGCCGGGATCGAGGCTCTGGACATCGTCAAGGTCGCGATGAAGCCCTACTTCATCCCCGACACGACCAGCCTTGACGAACAGATGCGCGAGTTTCTGGCGCGGCGCACCCATTTCGCGCTGGTCGTGGACGAATACGGCGCGCTGCAGGGCCTGATCACGCTGGAGGACATCCTTGAGGAAATCGTCGGCGACATCACCGACGAATTCGACGTGGTAGGCAAGGACTCTGGCCTGACGCCAACCGGGGACGGGGCCTGGATCGTCGACGGCGCGATGACCATCCGCGACCTGAACCGCGCGACCGACTGGCGGCTGCCGGACGACGAGGCCAACACCGTCGCGGGCCTTGTCATCCACGAAGCGCAGATGATCCCGAACGAGGGTCAGGTGTTCAGCTTTCACGGCTTTCGCTTCACCGTGATCGCCAAGCGCGAGAACCGGATCACCAAGCTGAAGCTCAGGCCGCTTTGACGCGGGGCGACAGGCCGGAAACCCAGCCGTCCAGTGCTGTCCCAAGGGCCGCCCAGTCGGTGTATTCCCGGTCCTTGCCGGGTTCGACCGTCTCGCCCTTCTGATCGGCAATCCGCCGCATCGCCCAGGCGCGAAAGAAGTCGTATTCCGAGAACTTGAACGCCCCCGCTACATGGTCCACGCGGCCCGGGGTCCAGCCGGTTTCGGTCTCGAACTCTGCCAGACATTTCCGCAGGCCCGCCCAGTCTTCGGCATCCTGACCGGCCGCGGACAGGGACACCGCCAGGAACAGGGTCGGCATCAGCGACAGGGCGGTCCTGGCCCCCGTCACATAGCGGGTGAGCGTCTTCTGGAAGCCACCCATGTGCAGCGACCCGGCCAGAATGGCCGCGTCAAAGCGGGAGAGGTTTATGCCCTCGGCATCCTCAACATTCAGAAGCTCGACCGAGTGACCCTGGCTTGCGATCCGGTCCGCGGCATGGCGCGCGATCTTTCGGGTCTGGCCGTCGGTGGTGGCGTAGGCGACAAGAATGAACATGGCAGGCTCTCCTTTCCGAAAGGAGACATCTTACGCCCTTCTGTCTGCGGTCGCGCTGATCCGGATCAATTCGGGACCCGTCAGGCCCGGCGCAGTGCCACTTTCGGGCTGGCGCAGTCGGCCCAGGCGGCGACGGCCTGACCGAAGGCCCGGAACAGCGGGCGCGACACCGGGTCGTTCCCTGCGTTCCACTCCGGATGCCATTGCACCGCGAGGGTGAAGCCCGGCGCGTCCTTGACATAGATCGCTTCCGGCGTGCCGTCAGGCGCATGCCCGTCGATCACGATCCGGCCACCGGGCCGGGCGATCCCCTGGCCGTGCAGGGTGTTGGTCATCACCTCGCGCGCGCCCATCAGCCGGTGGAACACCCCGCCGTCGCTGAAGGTCACCGAATGGCGCAGGGCAAAGCACTCCTCCAACGTGCCGTCCGGCGGCATCCGGTGGTTCGACCGGCCCGGCAGATCGCGAATCTCGGGGTGCAGCGTGCCGCCAAGTGCCACGTTCACCTCTTGAAAGCCGCGGCAGATGCCAAGGAACGGCTGGCCCCGGTCGACACAGGCGCGCACAAGTGGCAGCGTGATCGCGTCGCGGCCCCGGTCGAAGGCACCATGGGCGGGGGTCTCTTCCTCACCATATTCGCTGGGATGGACGTTCGGGCGGCCCCCGGTCAGCAGGAACCCGTCACAAAGGTCAAGCAGTTCATCCACGCTGACATAGCGCGGGTCCGAGGGGATGATGAGCGGCACGCAACCCGCAACCTCGGCCACGGCAGCGGTGTTCATCGTCCCGCTGGAATGGGACGGATAGGTGCCGTTGACCATGTAGCTGTTGCCAATGATCCCGACGACGGGCCTCTGCCCCTTGCGTTTCACCTTTACCACCGCTTCCTGCTTCCCACGCAGTCACGATACGCCCAAGCGGCCGCAGCGGAAAGGGGGCCTCGGCGCACAGATCGCCTAAGGTCGTGCACAGGCACAGGACAATCGCGCTTCACGCCGAAATGAGTTTCCTTCCCATGCGGGAAGGTCGGAAAACGGGCTAAACTGCAACAAGGAGACTTCTCATGCTGAAACCGATCACCCTTGCGCTGGCGCTTGGCGTCGCAGCCGTCGGTGCCGTCGCGCAAGAGGCCGCGACCGGTCACGAAGGCCATGCGATGATGGGCGATACGGGGCCCGCCTCGATGGCCTTCATGGAGGCCAACACCCGGATGCACACAGAGATGGCGATCGAATTCACCGGCAATGCCGATGTCGATTTCATCAAGGGCATGATCCCGCACCACCAGGGCGCAGTCGACATGGCGAAGATCATCCTGGAGCATGGCACCGACCCCGAGATGAAGAAACTGGCCGAAGGCATCATCGCGGCGCAAGAGGTCGAGATCAAATGGATGACCGACTGGCTGGCCAAGAACGACGGCTGATCCGCTTGGCTTTGCCCCGGGAGTGTGGTCCCCTTCCGCCAAACGGAGGGGACGATGCACATCCTGATCCTGGGTGCTGCGGGCATGTTGGGCCGCAAGCTGACCGCGGCGATCACCGGCGGGGCGCTGGCGTATGACCGG
>JBGSVS010000006.1:0-1718 GCA_041752895.1 Tabrizicola sp. | reverse complement strand
GCCGAGCGCAAAGCAGGTCGCGGCGGTCGCGTCTCCGGCCAGGCGCTGGACGGCCATCAGCGAGGCCCCTGCGCCGGGCCGGTCGGCGAGAAGGTCCTGCAGGTAAGCGATGGGGACGGTGAGGATGACAGCGCCGCCGATCGCGGCTGGGAGGACGAGAAGCCAGACGAACGGCGACCCCGCAAGGACTGGCAAAAGCGCGACGTGGACGGAGTAAAGCGCGGCCCCGGCGAAGATCAACCGAGTGCGCGGTATGCCGCGGGTCAGGCCCGGGATCAGCAGCATGAAGGGAACCTCAAGCCCCGCGACGAGGCCCACGTAGATCGCCACATCCGCCGTGCTGCGACCGACGGCGGGGGTCATGATCAGCGCGATGATCGACATGTAGACGGTCGAGGCGCTGAAGACCGCGCCCAGAGCGATGACGCGGGCGGCGATGCGGGGGCGGCCCATCTCGGTCAGGGCGGCGCGGAAGGTCAGGCCAGAGGGGCGGTCGTCCCAGGGCGTTGCACCATCCGGGGGCCAGAGGCGGAAGACAGTGAGCAGCATCACGGCGGAAAGGAGGAGGCCTACCGGGAAGATCAGGGAGACCTCAGCGCCCGCCGCGAAAGCCACCGACCAAAGCGGCAGGACCACGACGAAGGGGGCGGCAAAGAGGGCGCGGATCACGGCGAGGATGCCGTCGCGGGCCTCGGGGGGATAGCGGGTCGCGGCAAGGCGGGCAAGCGCGAAGACTTGGCTAAAGGTGATGCTGCTGACCGGGATCAGAAACCCGGCGGTGAGGGCGAAGGTCGAGGGGCTGGGGACGACCGTCATCAGGAAGGTGCCAAGGATCAGCGCGGTCACGGACAGAAGCGTGATCCGTTTGCGCCGGGCAGTCTGGTCGGCGCGAATGCCGCCGATGACCGAGGCCGAGACGGAAACCAGCGAAGCAACGACCAGGAGGATCGCATAGCCGCGGTCGCCGAAGCCGAAGCCGTTGACGGCGAGTGTCGAGATATAGGGAGCAAAGGAACAGGCGACGGCGCCCTGCAGGGCAAGGACCAGTCCCGCGGCGCGCAGCACCGGGTCGGTAAAGCAAAGGCGGATGGCGGACATTGCGCTTGGGTATCGCGGGCGCGCGGGGGCCGCAAGCGGGATGGAGAGGTCACGAATTTTCTGCGAAAATTCCGGGGGCTGTCAGCTGGGGATCACCTTGCCGGGGTTCATGATGTTCTGTGGGTCAAGCGCCTGTTTCAGGGTCCGCATGACGTCAAGCGCCACCGGGTCCTTGCGGCGCTGCATTGACGGGAGTTTCGACAGGCCCACCCCGTGTTCGGCCGAGAAGCTGCCGGCAAGGTCGGCCACCACATCCTCGATCGCTTCGAGGACCTGGTCCTTCAAGGCCTTGTCGTCGCGGGTCGGGTAGGCGGTGAAATGGAGGTTGCCGTCGCCGAGATGCGCCACGGTGATCGTCCGCGCGCCGGGGTCGAGAGCCTCAAGCCGTTGAATGGCCTGGGTCAGGAAGGTCTCGACCTTGTCGAGCGGCAGGCAGACGTCGGTGTCGATCTCGGGGTGAAGGCCGACGCCGATCTCGGCCGCCGCCTCGCGCCGCGCCCACATCACCCGGCGCTGCTGTTCGCTGCGGGCGAGGATGGCGTCGGTGATGAGGCCCGCGTCCATCATCTCGGCGAGGATGGTTTCAAGCGTAAGAACGAGGGGGATGTCGCCGTTCTGGT
>JBGSVS010000005.1:0-2615 GCA_041752895.1 Tabrizicola sp. | reverse complement strand
CGGGGCCAGATCGAAGACCGCCGTCACCTCGCCCTGCGCGGCCCCCTGCCGCACCAGTTCTGCCCGACCGCGCCAGCCCAGCACAAAACCCAAAGCATCCAGCAGGATCGACTTGCCCGCCCCGGTCTCACCGGTCAGCACGTTCAGCCCCGGGCCAAGCTCCAGGCTAAGCCGGTCGATGATCAGCACATCGCGGATATCAAGGCTGCGCAGCATGGTCAGGCGTAGGGTGCGCAGTCTTGGCGCACCACCGTCACAACCACTCGCCCTTCACCATCTGGCGATAGATCGTGCGCAGCCAGCCTTCGCCCTTGGCCTCGGGTGACAGACCCTTGCCCTTCAACAGGCGGAAGCTGTCGTCGTAGAACGGCGAGGACTGGTAGTTGTAGCCCAGGATCGCCGCCGAGGTCTGCGCCTCATCGGTCAGGCCAAGCGCCAGATAGGCCTCGGTCAGCCGGTGCAGCGCCTCGGCGGTGTGGGTCGTGGTCTGGAAATCCGCCACCACGACGCGGAACCGGTTGATCGCCGCCGCATAGTGCTTGCGCTTCAGGTAATAGCGCCCGACTTCCATCTCCTTGGCCGCCAGCTGGTCGAAGGCCAATTCGAACTTCAGGATCGCCGACCGGGCGTATTCGCTGTCGGGATAGGTCTCGATCACGTCGCGCATGCCGGTCAGGGCCTGGAAAGTGATGCCCTGGTCACGGCCGACATCGTCGATCTGGTCGTAATAGGACAGCGCCATCAGATAGAGCGCGTAAGGCGCATCCTCATCGCCGGGGTAGAAGTCGAGAAACCGCTGCGCCGCATCGCGCGCCTCGGGATAGTCCTTGGACTTGTGATGGGTGAAGGCCTGCATGATCAGGGCGCGCTTGGCGAACTCGGTGTAGGGATACAGCCGTTCCACTTCCTGGAAGTAGACCAGAGCGTCCTTGGGCCTCTTGCCGGTTTCAAGCTCCAGCTCGCCCTTCTTGTAGATTTCTTCGGCGGTATAGCTGTCAAGCGCGCGCTCGTTGCTGCCGCCTGCGCAACCGGTTAGCACTGCAACCAGCACCGCCGTCTTCAGGAACCCCGCGCCGGGCTTTGTGCCAGACATTATTCGCCTATCCAACCTGCATCCCGGGCGTTAGCCCCGTTCTGAAGCCGCGCCTGCACGCGACCTTTGGCTCGTCCTAGCACAGAAAAATCCGGGGCGCAAAACGCCTTTCGTGACTTTGCGAAGGTTCAGTTGGACCCGTTGCGCAGGGGCAAATCCCCGGCATGGACGCCAACACCCGGCAGCTTGCCCAGCGTGCGCGGCCCGCAGTCGACGATCTCGTAGGCCGAGGGGTGCGCAAACAGCGTCCGCAAGAGGCGGTTGGTCAGCGCATGGCCTGCGCGTTCACCGACATAACGGCCCAGGATCGGCCCTTCGGCCAGCGCCAGATCGCCCACCGCATCCAGCATCTTGTGGCGCACGGGCTCGTCGGCGTGGCGCAGACCGCCCGGTGACAGGACCTGGTCGCCGTCGAAGACGACCGCGTTTTCCAGCGTGCCACCCAAGGCAAGGCCCCGCGCGCGCATCGCATCGACGTCCGACTGGCGGCAGAAAGTGCGGCTGTCGGACAGTTCCCGCACGAACGCGCCGTTCGCCATGTTCAACCGGCGCTCCTGCACCCCGATTGCCTGGTCCTCAAAGTCGATGCGGAAGTTGATCTCCAGCATGTCTGCCGGTTCCAGCCGCGCCACGGCGTCGCCGTCGCGCACTTCAACGGCGGTCAGGATTCGCACGGCACGGACCGGGAGGTCCTGCTCGTCCAGACCGGCGGTCATGAAGCCCTCGATGAACGGCACGGCCGACCCGTCAAGGATCGGCACTTCCGGGCCGTCGATCTCGATCAGCGCATTGTGAAGCGCATAACCGGCAAGTGCTGCCATGATGTGTTCAACGGTTGACACCGAAACGCCATCGGCGTTCTCGATCACCGTGCACAGCTGCGACGGAGTGACCATGTCCCAGCGCGCCCGGACCACCGGATCGCGGTCGGTAACGTCGGTGCGGCAGAACCTGATCCCGTGATCGGCAGCCGCCGGGCGCACGACCATCCGCACCGGCGCGCCGCCATGCAGACCGAACCCGGTAAAGGTTGCAGGGGATTTCAGGGTATTCTGCACGTCTCGCCCAACCTCATGCCCGACAGGTTCAATGCCTGTTTTCGCTTGCAGTTTAACTATTCTTTCAGCCCGCCGAGCTCAACTCACTCTTCGTTACGGTATGTGACAGGGATGAAACACTCGGCAAGTCCTTGCCTGCAAAAGGAAAAGGCCCGGTTTCCCGGGCCAGTCTTTCAGAAGTGCCGCGTTCTTTTCAGTTTGCCTGGCGGCGCAGGAAGGCTGGGATCTCGATCCGGTCCTGGTCCGAACCCATGTCGTGATCGTCATCGTAGGACGTGACCGGCGGCTGGGTCCGGGCAGCGGGGGCAGCAGTGCTGCCCGCTTCCAGATGGCCCGCCATCCGGTTGATCAGCGACCCGATGCCAAAGCGCGGCTTCGCGGCGGCTGCGGCAGGTGCCGGGGTCGGTGCCGCGACCGGGGTCGGTCGGGTGAACTTCGACGGCGCGGTGCCGGGACGGCTGACC
>JBGSVS010000004.1:0-7610 GCA_041752895.1 Tabrizicola sp. | reverse complement strand
GTTTGCCGGTCAGATCGCCCCCCTTGGCCGCCACGGCATCCCGCGCTTCGGCCAGGTCGGCGAGGATCCGTTCGCAGCGCAGCCGAAAGTCCTGCCCGGCCTCGGTCGGCACGATCCCCCGCGTCGTGCGTGTCAGAAGCTGCACGCCCAGATCCTCTTCCATCGTGGCGATCCGTCGACTGACGATGGATTTTGAAAGCCCCGGGCGGGCCGCTGCCCGGTTCAGACCCCCACAATCGACCGTCTCGACAAAGCAGCGCATGTCCTCAAGGCCGATCATTCAAGTGTTCCTTTTTCTGCAACACCGACGCGCAAATCAGCTGTCTACCGTTGCCTGCGATGAAACACCAGCTTGGGGAGGCGACCCAATGCCCCTTCATGCCGGAGTTCACGACCATGACCACAGTCCTTGCCCTGCGCAGCAGCATCCTTGGCACGGCATCTGCCTCGAACCACCTGATCGACGAAACCATCGCCAGCATTCGCGCCGAGGATACCACGCTCCGCGTCATCGACCGGGACCTCGGGGCCAAGCCCGTTCCCCATCTGGATGGCGACGGGGCGAACGGTCTGCGGGCTGACCCGGCCAATGCCAGCCAACAGGCAGCGCGCGCGCTGTCCGACCTCCTGATCGACGAGCTGCAGTCGGCCGACATCCTGCTGATCGGCGCACCGATGTACAATTTCGGCATCTCGTCCATGCTGAAAAGCTGGTTCGATCATGTCCTGCGCGCGGGCGTCACCTTCCGCTATTCCGACACCGGGCCCGAGGGCTTGCTGGCCGGAAAACGCGCTATCGTCATCCTGACCCGCGGCGGGTTCTATAGCGACGGTCCCACCCGGACGATGGATGCCCAGGAGCCGCACCTGCGCACGCTGCTAAGCTTTGTCGGGATCACGGATCAGACCTTTGTCCGGGCCGAGAAGCTTGCCTTCGGACCGGCGGAACGCGAGACGGCGCTTGGTCAGGCAAGGGACACGATCCGCCGCGCGGTTCGGTTGGCGGTTCCGCAGGGCGCATGACCCTTGTCGCGGCACGGCCCGGGGGAACACGATACGCTGGACAGCCGCACTGAAGTATGAGGAACATGCGCAGCAGCGCAAGATTCGGAACATTGGATGCCAGGATCAAGGTCGTTCGTGGCGGTCCTCTTGGCCGTTCTTCTGTTGACCTTCCCCGCTTTGGGGCAGGTCAACAGGATTGTAGCGCAAGTAGATCCGGAAGTCATGATGCTGGACGTTGCCGAAGGGCAGCGTCAGCGCTTTACGCGGCTGTCCACCATCGACGGCCTATCGCAGACCCGCGTCGCCCAGATCGTCCAGGACCAGCAGGGCTATATGTGGTTTGGCACCCAGTATGGGCTGAACCGCTATGACGGCTATGACTACAAGACTTTCGTTCACGACATCCGCGATCCGGACAGCATCGGGGCGGTCTTTGTCACCGCATTGCATGTTGACCGGGACAACAAGCTTTGGGTCGGCGGGGCGGGCACGCTGGACCGGTTCGATCCGGTCACAGAGGTGGTCGAGCATGTGTCGCTGACCTCCGATGGCAGTGTCGGAGAGCAGCCGACAGTCGTTCACATCTCGCAAGACAGCGCCGGTGCGATCTGGCTGGCCACCGGGGCGGGGCTTTTCCGCCACGATCCTGTCGCAGGGACCACACGTCTTTATCGCCACGAACCCGAAAGCCCCGACAGCCTGTCGTCCAATGGCGTCCTGTTCACTGGCGAGGACCGTCTGGGCAAGCTTTGGGTCGGCACGACCGAGGGGCTTGACCAACTGGACCCGGCAACCGGAACAGTAACGCTGCATGTGCCGCTGCCGGATTCGGTGCAGGTCTCGTTCTATGAAGACCAGAAGGGCAACTTCTGGATTCTGGGCGCGACGGGCACTGGCCTTGCACGGCTTGACCGGACAACAAACACCGTCACCCGGTACAGCTTTCATGCCCTGCCGCCCGGACCGAACGACCTGACCGGCGTCATGGGCATGGTCGAGGACGACACCGGCAGCCTCTGGATCGGTTCGCCCGGCCTTGGGCTTTTGCGCTTTGATCCCGACGCTGGCCGGGCGGTGCATTTCGGCACCTCGCGATCGGATCCGGGCAGCATTCCCGAAGACAAGGTGATCGGCCTTTTCAAGGACCGCGAGGGTAACATCTGGGCCGGGCATCACTCGGTTCCGCCAAGCCTGTTCAACCCGCGCCAGAACCTGTTTGAGACGTTCCGCCAGGGCGATGGGTCTCCAGACAGCCTGCAGACCGATTTCATCAACGCGATGATCGAAGACGACCGTGGGCGTCTCTGGATCGGCAATGATTTCGGACTGACCCGGATCGACCGCGAGACCGGGCGCTTTACCAGGTTTCAGGACGGCCTCAACACAAAGCCTATGGTCATCACTATCGCGCAGGACAAGACCGGAGCCATCTGGGTGGGCACTTTTGGCAACGGCATTGCGCGCCTGAACGAGGCGACCGGGCAGTTCGAGCGGTTCGTCCACGATCCCGCCGACCCCTCAAGCATCGCGTCCAATCAGGTCCATCGGCTGCTGTTGTCACGCGAAGGAACCCTTTGGGCCGGGACGGGCGACGGCCTCTCGCGGTTCGATGCGGCGACCGGGCGCTTCACGACCTACAAGGCAGACTGGTCCGACAGCCTTGCGCAGGCATATGTGGCGATGACCGAAGATGCTGATGGCATCCTTTGGCTTGGCACACACTTTTCCGGCCTGCACCGGTTTGACCCGAAGTCGGGTGAGATCCGGGTCTTTTCCGCCGACCCTTCCACCCCGAACACCTTGCGCGACAATATGGTGCCCGATGTGCACATCGGCGCGGACGGGATCATCTGGGTCGGCACGCAGAACGGCCTTGACCGATTTGACCCCGCCACTGGCTCCTTCACGGCAATCCACGAAGGCGCGGTGGAAAGCGACCGGACCATCAGCCACATCCTGGAAGACAAGGCCGGAACGCTGTGGATCGGCACCAACAAGGGGATCGCGAACTATGACCCCGCCGATGGCAGCTTTGCCGACTACCAGAACATTGTCGGGCTTAGCGGCAACGACTTCACCGGGTGGGCCACCGGCTTTCAAAGTGCCCGCGGCGAGATGTTCCTCGGCGGTTTCTCGGGCGGTGTCGCGTTCTTTCCCGACCGGCTGACAGAGATTCAGCCAAGGATGCCGATCCTCCTTACCGAACTCGGCTTTCCGTTTCTGACGGCGGAGCGCATCGAACAGCTGCATGCCGATGTACCGATTGGTGGCGCGACGACGCTGGCGCTGGACTATGGCGCGAACTCATTGTCCCTGACCTTTGCCGCGCCAAGCTTCGTCAATCCGGCCTCAAGCCGCTACCGTTACATTCTGGAAGGGCTGGAGGACGATTGGCAAGAGGTGGACGCGACCCAGCGCCGCGCGACCTACACCATGCTGCCGCCGGGCGAGTATGTGTTCCGCGCCCAAGTCGCCGCTACCGGCAACGCATGGAGCACGCCGGGCGTGGCGCTTTCGATCATCGTCCATCCGCCCTGGTGGCAAACCTGGTGGTTCCGGACCTTCTGCGGCCTCGTTGTCGCCGGTCTTGTCGCCGGCGCCTTGTGGATGCGCACCGCACAGGTCGAACAGCGCGAGCGTGAGTTTCGGAAGCTGGCCGAGAATGCTCCGGACATGGTCATGCGGTTCGACAGCGATCTGCGCCTGTTCTACGCCAATACGGCGGCAAGGGCGTTCATCGGGCCAGAGGCGTCGGCAGCCATCGGACGCCCTGCGCATGACCTTGCGGCCGTCGAGCCGCAGCTTCCGTTCCGGCTTGCGGACGTCCGACGGGTGCGTGACAGCCGGATCGGCGCGACCGAAGAATACCGTGTCAGCCACGATGCCGGCCACTGTGATCTTGAAACCCGGATCGTGCCCGAAAGCCCGCACGGGCAGAACCGGTTCGACAGCCCGATCCTTGTCATCGCTCGGGACGTGTCGCACAGAAAGGCCACCGAACTGGCGCTGCGGCAGGCGGAAACCGACCTCGCCCATGCCCTGCGCGTCGCCACGGTGGGCGAGCTTACCGCCTCCATCGCGCATGAAATCAATCAGCCACTGACTGGGATCGTCACCAATGGCGAGGCTGGTAGACGTTGGCTGTCCGCAGAGCCGCCAAATCTGACCGAGGGGCTTCATTCTGTCGACCGGATCATCGCGGATGGCCGCAGGGCGGCCGAGATTATCAATCGCATCGTCGCCCTCGTCCGCCGAACTGATGTCGAACGGCGCGCGGTCAGCGTCAATGACGTGATCAATGAGGCTGTCGCGATTGCCGGTGCCGAAATCGCAAGGGCGAATGTCATCCTTCGCCTCGATCTCGACAAGGCATCCCCGCGCGTGCTGGGCGACCGGGTCCAGGGCCAGCAGGTCTTGCTCAATCTGATCCGCAACGCGCTGGAGGCGATGGAGGCGGGCGGCGCACGGGATCGCCTCCTGACGGTGAGCAGCCGGCTGGAGAACGGCAGGGTCGTGATCGGGGTCATGGACACCGGGCCCGGCCTTGATGCGGAGGCCGCCGGAAAGGTTTTTGACGCCTTCTATTCGACGAAACCGACCGGTATGGGCATGGGCCTTTCGATCAGCCGCACAATTGTCCGAGCGCAAGGCGGGGAAATCCGGGTCGTCCCGAACGCTCTGGGTGGCTGCCTGTTCGAGTTGGAGCTTGCCGCACTGGACGGCGAGTCCGAGGTCGGCAGCCCGACGACGCAGAAACAGAGCGCCTGATCTTCAGCCAGCCGAACCGATTGCTGCCCTGATGGCTTCGGCCATCGCGGTCGCATCGAAGGGCTTCTTGAAGACCCTGGCCCCCGGGATCGACGGCCCGCCTTCGTCAAAGGCGGTGATCATGATCGTCGGAACCGACTGCCCCCGCGCCCGCAGTCCTTCAACCAGGTCCCAGCCCGTCATTCCCGGCATCTTGATGTCACAGACAAGACAGTCGAGCCCGTCCGGCCGCTCTGCCAGGAACTCTTCGGCCGAGGCGAACAACACAGCCCGATAGCCCAAGGACCGCAACAGACTGCCAAGCGCTATCCTGACCGAATTGTCATCGTCCACGACTGCGACCAGATGTTGCCCTGCGGCCATAACGGGCCCTTCCACTTTCACTTTGAACCGGATGCGCCGCTGTCAACCGAAAGACGCCCGATCAATTCTGCCTTCGATCAAGCCGCTACCGGGGGTGGTGCAGACCAAGGTCTTCGGCAAGGCGGACAAGATCAGCGAAGGTCCGGGTCTGCATCTTGCGCATCACCTTGCCCCGATGGATCTTCACCGTGATTTCACTCAGTCCCAGTTCAAAGGCAATCTGCTTGTTCATCTTTCCGGCGGTTGCCATCAGCATCACCTCACGTTCGCGGGTCGTCAGACCGGCAAACCGCTCGGCGTGTTCCGCTGTCTCCACGACGGTTTCCCGGCGGACCAGATCCGCCTTCACGCCAGCCGCCACCGCTTCCAGCATGTCCTGCTCACGGAAGGGTTTGGCCAGGAAATCAAGCGCGCCGCCTTTCATGGCCCGCACACTCATCGGCACATCCGCGTGCCCGGTCATGAAGATGATCGGAAGCCCTATGTGTGAATCGGCCAGTTCAAGCTGCAGGTCGAACCCGCCGACGACCGGCATTCTGACGTCCAGAATCAGGCAGTTGACGCGATTCAGGTCCGCGACCGCCAGAAAATCCTGGGGCGAGTTGTAGTCGCGCACGTCATATCCGACCGACCGCAGCAGGTTGCGCAACGCCGCACGCACGGACGGGTCATCATCGACAACCGCAACGATGGGTGGGTCATGTCGTTGTTTTCGTGCCTGCACCTGCGCCACCCCGGTCCAAGAAATCAAAGCAGAGACTGGTTTCTCTTCATTGGATGATAGCCATCGCCCGTCGTCCGGCTTGGCGTCAAACCTATATTGTTTGGACCGAACCACGATACCATACCAAGGTATAGCCGGGCAGATCGATGCAGGTGCCCTTCACGGCGACCCATGATCGCAGAATTGCAGCCAATCGCCCGGATATGGCCTTCCTGCGCCACTAGTCACGGCCGCTCTGATCATACTTTGGTTCGATTTGGGCATCCGCCTGCCTGATCTATCGCTGTCTCTGCCAGTTAGGACAGGATCAGGATCATGGGCCCCAGAAACCTCAGGGATCTCACGGCGGCAAGGCGCGTCGGTGCCGGCCGCTTCCCGCAGGCTAATCCTGTCGCTGGTGGAAATCGACCCCCGCAAACCCCTTCCCCCAGACAACGGAGACTAAGGATGTCCAGCAAGATCAAGACCATCATGACCGCCGCCATAGCGGCGACCAGCATTGCCACCAGCCTGCAGGCGCAGGATACCATCGCCGCGGACCAGCAGGTCCGGAATGTCGTGCTGGTCCATGGCGCCTTTGCAGACGGTTCGGGCTGGCGTGGCGTTTATGACATCCTCACGGCGCGTGGCTACCGGGTCAGCATCGTGCAGAACCCGCTGACCAGTCTGGCCGACGATGTGGCCGCGACCCACCGCATCCTAGACCGGCAGGACGGCCCGACGATCCTTGTCGGTCATTCCTATGGCGGCACGGTGATCACCGAGGCAAGGGTGAACCCCAAGGTGTCAGGGCTGGTCTATGTCTCGGCTCTGGCGCCCGACGTGGGCGAGACGACGGGTGGCCAGTTTACCGAAATCCCGCCGCCGCCCGAGTTCGTGATCGACACCGGGGAAGACGGCTTTGGCTTCGTGAACCTGGAAAAGTTCAAGATCGGTTTCGCGGGCGACACCACTGATGCCGACGCGGCCTTCCTGCGCGACAGTCAGGTGCCGATCAACATGGCGATCTTTGGCGAACCGGTGACGCAGGCCGCCTGGAAGGACAAGCCAAGCTGGGCCGTGGTCGCGACCGAGGACAAGGCGATCGCCCCCGCCCTTCTGCGCCAGATGGCCGAACGGATCGGGGCCACGATCATCGAGGTGCCGGCCTCCCATGTGCCGATGGTGACCCAGCCGCAGGCCGTGGCCGACGTGATCGACGCTGCCGCAAAGGGCGTGTCCGACAACTGATCGACGCGCTGCCGGGCTTCGGTCCGGCAGCCCAACCTTGACAGGACAGGCCATGCCATTTCCTTCAGCCCGCGATGCCGAACTGCTGGCGATAGGCCGCAGGCGGCAAACCGGTCAGCTTCTGGAAAAGCTTCCGGAACGCTGCCGGGTCGGAATAGCCCACGTCCCAGGCGATGCGGTCAACCGGGGTCAGCGACCGCTCCAACGCCTCGCGCGCCTTGGCGACGCGGACCTGCTGCAGGTATTCGACCGGGGTAAGGCCTGTCGCGGCACTGAACCGGCGCAGGAAGGTGCGGGGGGTCATTGCGGCCTGATCGGCCAGATCGGCCACCCCTTGCAACGTCGCAGCGTGGGCGTGGATGTGGTGCTGGCTGGCCCGGATCACGTCGTCACCATGGTCAAAGCGCGGGATGAACTGGGCAAAGGGCCGCTGGCTGGCGCGGGGCGGCTCAATCAGCAGGAACCGCGCGGTGGCGAGCATCGTCGCCGGGCCAAGAAGACGCCCGACCAGCGTCAGGCC
>JBGSVS010000003.1:0-4134 GCA_041752895.1 Tabrizicola sp. | reverse complement strand
GGTGACGCCCGTCTGCGCCAGCAAACGCGTGATTTCGGTCACGTCATCGCGGTGGCGGAACCCAAGGGCCGTGGCCCCCAACAGGTTGCAGGTGATGGTTTCCGTCCGCGCCATCGGCACGGCCAGCGCGCGCACCAGCGCATGAAACGTCTCGTCCGCGCCAAAAGTTTCCTTGCGGCTGTAGGATGGCAGATCCAATGCGATGACCGGGCAATCCAGACCGATCGCCTTGGCCAGCCCGCCGGGATCATCCTGGATCAATTCGGCGGTGCAGGACGCACCCACCAGCATCGCCTGCGGCCGGAAGCGCTCATAGGCCTCGCGCGCGGCGGTCTTGAACAGCTCGGCGGTGTCGCTGCCCAAGTCGCGGGCCTGGAAGGTGGTGTAGGTCACCGGCGGGCGCTCGCTGCGCCGCTCGATCATGGTGAACAGCAGGTCGGCATAGGTGTCGCCCTGCGGCGCGTGCAGGACGTAATGCAGTTCCTTCATGCCGGTGGCGACGCGCATCGCACCGACGTGCGGGGGGCCTTCGTAGGTCCAGAGAGTGAGTTTCATGCTTGACCTCCTGCCAGCATCGCGCGGCGGCGGAGGGGGCGGGAGAAGAGGCCGGCAAGGTCTCCGGCCTGTTCGTAGAAATGGACGGGCGTGAAGACGAGCTCGATCGCCCATTTGGTCGCGTAACCGGCGGCTTCCAAGGGGTTCGCAAGGCCAAGGCCGCAGACGGTGAGGTCGGGCTTCAACGTGGCGTGGCGGTCAAGCTGGAGGTCGACGTCCTGGCCTTCGGAAAGGACTGTCTGCGGCAGGAGGGCGAGTTCAGGCTCCATCAGGCCACGGTGGAGGTAGGGGGTGCCAACCTCGACCGGGAGCATGCCGCATTCGCGGGCGAGGAAGCGCGCGAGGGGGATTTCCAGCTGGCTGTCGGGGAAGAGGAACAGGGTCTTGTTCCGCAGGGTTTCCGCGTGGGCCGCGACGGCCTTGCGGGCGCGGGCGCGGGGGGCAGCGGTGACGGCCTCGAAGGTTTCGAGGTTCACGCCATGCGTCTTGGCGACGGCGCGGAGCCAGTCGGTGGTGCCTTCTTCACCGAAGGGGAAGGGGGCCACGATGCGGTCGGCCCCGCGACCTTCAAGGGCATGGGCGGTGTCGGCCAGGAAGGGCTGGGTCAGGATGAAACGGGTGTTCGGGCCGACCTTCGGCGCGCTTGCGGCGCGGCGGGAGGGCAGGAAGCTGACGTTCTGGATGCCCATCTGGGTCAGAAGCGACAGGCACTGATCCTCGACCACATCCGGGAGCGCGCCGACGACGAGAAGGTTGGCCTCGGTGGTTTCCTCCAGGCTGGGGACCATCGCGGCAAGGCAGGCGTCTTCCCCCTGGGTGAAAGTCGTCTCGATCCCCGAGCCGGAGTAATTGTAGACCCGGACCGCGCCGCCGTGGCGGGCGTTCAGACGCTCGGCGGTGCGTGAGAGGTCAAGCTTGATGACCTCGGACGGGCAGGAGCCGACGAGGAAGAGCTGGCGGATGTCGGGGCGGCGGGAGAGGAGGCGTTCAACCTCGCGTTCAAGTTCCACATGGGCGTCAGCGAGACCGGCGAGGTCTTTCTCCTCGAGGATCGCGGTGCCGAATCGCGGCTCGGCGAAGATCATCACCCCGGCAGCGGATTGCAGCAGGTGGGCGCAGGTGCGCGAGCCCACGACAAGGAAGAAGGCGTCCTGCATCTTGCGGTGCAGCCAGATGATTCCGGTCAGGCCGCAAAAGACTTCACGCTGTCCGCGTTCGCGCAGGACAGGCGTGTGAAGGCAGCCGCTGGTGGGGGTATCGAGGCTCATGCCGGGTGCCCCCTGGGTGCGGCGCCGTCCAGGCGCGCGCGCCGAAGTTTCAGCAGGAACTGCGCCGCGTTCAGCGCGTAGGTCACGTAGGCCGCCAAGGCGACAAGCATCAGCTGCAGCGGCGACAGCGTCTGGGTGACAAGGCCGTAGAGGTAAAGCGTGTGCAGCGCGATGACGAAGAAGCTGACCACATCCTCCCAGAAGAAGGCGGGGGCGAAGAGATACTGGCCAAAGACGACCTTTTCCCAGATCGCGCCAGTGACCATGATCGTGTAAAGGATGGCGGTCTTCACGAGGATCGAGACAGTGGCGGCACCGTAACCGTCGCCGGTCACAAGGTAGCGCAGCACAAGGACCAGCGAGACCGCAAAGACCAGGAACTGCAGCGGCGCAAGCACGCCCTGGACGGTGGTCCAGACGGTTGCATCCCGCTTAGCGCGCTGACTTGGCGTGTAAAGCGGAAGCGGCCGTTGGTCTGAGGCAGTAGCGGACATCCTTACGCCCCAAGTAGAGTCAGATTTACACTAAGCCTAGTCAGGCAGCACTGTCTGTCAATGTAAATTTACACATTGTTGCGAGCGAAAGCGCGCGAAATCGTGGTGTCCGGCCGCCCCGCAGAGTTGGGAGGGGTATCAAAATAGTGAAATAAAACATATACTTGATACCATATGCTGGGGCCGGTCTGCACGGCATGTCAATTTAAGTGGACATATTGGCGCGTTTGATGTGTCATGATTCACGCGAGTCGCAGGCTTTTCATCGTCCGTGGCCGATGATAACGTGGCCGGGCATTTGCGCCCAGCTCGGGAGTGTTGCCGATGCGAGACAACGGAGCTTCAAATGCCCAGGTCGAGTGCGGCCTTGATAGCTATGCCGGCCTTGCTTGGGACGCGCTTGACGTTTTGGTATCGGCGCGAGGCCACGACAACATCGTGGTGAAACAAGATCATCTCGATCATCTGATGCAGGCCATTGGAAGCGACGCGGTGTTCGATCCGGTCGGTGTTCTGCAAAGCATGAAAGAGCGGCGACTGGCTCCTGAAGCCGTCGCCTGCCGTTATGTGCCCGAGGCGGCGCGTCTTCTGGGCGAGCAGTGGCTGGCCGACAAGATCAGTTTTGTGGACGTGACGGTCGGCACCGAGCGGCTGCATGGCCTGGTGCGCGAAGTGGACGGTTCCCTGGGTGAGGCCGGAAGTATCCTGGGGCCCTCGGCCCTGATCCTGGTGGCCGAGGCGGAACAGCATACGCTGGGGGCCTTCGTGCTGGCGCTGCAACTGCGCGCGGCCGGTTTCAGCGCGATTGTCCGGATTGCGCCCATGGCCAGCGAAATGACCGAACTTATGGCGGCAAACCGCTTTGATCTTGCGCTGGTGTCGCTGGGCTGCACGGCGGCGCTCGGCTCGGGTGCGGGGCTGGTGCGGACGCTGCGCCTGCTGTCGCGGGGCGACCTTTGCATCTTCGTCGGCGGGTCGATCCCGGTGTCGAATGAAAGACTGCTTGCCGAAACGGGAGCCGATCGTGCATTGCGCGACGTTTCTGCACTTGTAGCGGAATATGAAGCCTGCCTGCAGGGGCGCGTGCTTGAACGCGACGGCAGGAAGGCCCTAAGCCTGCGCCGGCATCCGGTCGCGAAAGGGGATGGAGTTGAAGCCTGAAGGTGACAGCATGTCAGACACCAAGTCCGCACCTGCGGAGTTGCAGATGGTGCTGAACATGGTCGGAGCAGCCTCGGACCTGACGCTGGTCGTCGGACCGGACCATAGGGTCGAGTGGGTGGTTGCAAACCCGCAATCGGGGCTGGCGGCGCTGGCGACGGGCTGGGAAGGTCTTCCGCTGCAATCGCTCTTCGCCGAGGAAAGCTGGACCAAGCTTGGCCCCCGGCTGCAACAACCGGACGGCGGGCCGACGCTGGAACTGAACCACTCCGGCCCGGTGCAGTATGACTTTCCGGTCCGCTATGCCTTGCGGCGCTGGCCGGGCACTGACCGGCTTTTGATGATGGGCCGCGATCTGCGCGCGTTGGCCGAAGTGCAGCAACAACTGGTGCAGGCGCATCGCGCGATCGGTCGTGACCACGAGGCACAGCGCGAGCTTGAGACGCGCTATCGGGTGCTGATGGAGGAAAACTCCTTCCCGCTGATGATCGTGTCGGAAACCTCGGGGCGGATCCTTGATCTGAACAGCTCGGCCGCGCGGCTGCTGGGCGCGCCGCGCAACGATCTGTTGAATGCGCCCGTGGCGCAAGAGTTCGACGGGCGGCGGCGGGGTGAGTTGATCGAGTCGCTGTCGCGCAATGCGGCGGGCGAGGCGG
>JBGSVS010000002.1:0-3279 GCA_041752895.1 Tabrizicola sp. | reverse complement strand
CGATCCTCGACCGGCTCGCCCGCGGATTCGACCGCGAGGAGGCCGTGGCCATCCGGCCGCAGACGCCTCTCTCGTTCGAGACGGACGGTCGCACCGTCACGGCCTACACAACCTTTTCCGGCGGCGGAGGGTTCGGCGGCGATGGCTACATGCTGGTCTCTGACCAGACCTTCCTGTCATTGTTTCCCGCCCGCAGTTCGGCCGCACCCGACCATATCCTGCTGACCCTGCGCCCCGGCGCGCAGTCCGAGGCGGTGATTGCGCGGCTCAAGACGCTGATCTCTGACCCCGGCCTGCGCATCCGCAGCTATGCCCAGGCCGCCGAGGACGACCTGCGCTATCAGCAAACCAGGCGGCCCACCGGCATCATCTTCGGCTTCGGGGTGCTGATAGGGGTGCTGGTGGGGCTGGTCATCGTCTATCAGGTCCTGTCCACCGATGTCGCCGACCACCTGCGCGAGTACGCGACCTTCAAGGCCATGGGCTATGGCCCGGGTTTCTTTCTGGGTGTCGTCTTCGAAGAGGCGCTGGTCCTGGGGATCATGGGGTTCGTGCCCGGTCTGATCGTGGGCACCGCGATCCTGACGCTGATGGGCAAGATCACGACACTTCCCCTAGGCATGTCGCTGTCCATGGCTGTCACCGTCTTCGTCGGCACGGTCTTCTTTTCGGCCCTCTCCGGCGCCATCGCCACGCGCCGTCTTGCTGCCGCAGATCCAGCTGACCTGTTCTGAGGTCCTGATGGAACGCGAAAACATTCTTGACGCTGTCGGTTTGAACCACTGGTTCGGCACGGGCGAGGCGCGCAAGCAGGCGCTTTTCGATGTGAACCTGACGCTGAAGCGCGGCAGTTTCACCGCGTTGATGGGGCCCTCGGGGTCAGGCAAGACGACGGTCCTGACGCTTGTGGGCTGTCTGCGCGCAGTCCAGGCCGGATCGGTCACCCTGCTGGACCGGCAGTTGAACGGCGTGACCGAGGCCGAGCTTGTTGCCCTGCGGCAGCGTCTGGGGTTCATCTTTCAGGCGCACAATCTGCATGAAAGCCTGACCGCGACCCAGAATGTGATCATGGGCCTGCAGGTTCACCGGGGCGTCCCCGACGTCGAGGCCCGGCGCGCAGCCACGCATGCCCTGGGCCTTGTCGGCCTTTCGGACCGTGCGGGCTATCTGCCCGGCAACCTGTCGGGCGGCCAGAAACAGCGCGTCGCTGTGGCGCGCGCGCTGGTCAGCAATCCGGCGCTGGTGCTGGCCGATGAGCCGACCGCCGCCCTTGACAAGGACAGCGCCGGAGAAGTCGTCGATCTGCTCAAACGCATGGGGGCCGCCCGCGGAACCACAACGCTTCTGGTCACCCATGACAACCGCATCCTTGACCGCGCCGACCGCATTCTGACGCCTGAGGACGGGCGCATCGTAAGCGTCGAAGATCGGGCATAGTCAGGTCACTTCGCTTTTGAAGCTTCGGCAGGGCCACACTGTGCGACCTCTGGCTGGGCCGAGGCTGCACAGCACAATTGTCGTCCCCTACGCCCCCGGCAGCATCTGCCCCAAACACACCTGAACTTACGGCAAGCCGGTGATGTGTTCAGGCAAAGCGAAGAACTGCCCGCAGGTTGGTATCAAGCGCGTCGTCGATCCAGGCGTGAAGCGGTCTTTCCGACGACCGCGCTCTTTGATTTTGAACCGCCAGGCGAGGGCCGTCATCGTTGCGAACGCCGGGCTGCACGCCCAAACTATTATCTTACGCACAACTATTGCAGCCACACGAGAAGCGCTTTACCCATTCTAGAACTTCTTGGCGCAGGAGGAGCGGCGCATGCATCTGACCCAGTATTCGACGTTCGCCCTGAGAACCCTGCAGTATGTCGCCCTGCGCGATCCGGCCATCGTGACTGTGGAAGACGTATCGCGCGCCCACCGCATCTCAAAGGCGCATCTGGTGAAAGTGTCGCACGAGCTTGGCCGGCGCGGTTACATCCAGACGACCCGCGGGCGCAACGGCGGCATGCGGTTGGCGCGGCCCGCAGATCAGATCATCGTGGGTGAGGTGGTGCGCTGGACCGAAGGTTCCCTTGAACTGGTCGAGTGTTTCAACCCGGAAACCAACACCTGTCCGTTGGAAGGTGTTTGCCATCTATCGCGCGGAATACAAAGGGCTTTACGGGCCTTTCTGTCAGTGCTGGATGACTTGACGATCGCTGATATCACGGTCAATCGTGGCATTCTTCTGGACCGGTTTGCGCCTCAGCAATCGGGCGCGCAGTAGACCCTGTAAAGTGTATCCAGCAGCGCCCGCACCTCGGCGCTGGCAAGGCTGTAGTAGATTGTCTGCCCGTCGCGGCGCGTTGTCACCAGCCGCAGGGCCCGCATCTTGCCCAGGTGCTGCGACAACGCGGCGGGTGTCAGGTCCACGATCTCGGCAAGGTCGCCGACAGATTTCTCTCCGTTCAGCAAAGTGCACATCACCAGCAGGCGCTTGGGGTTGGACATGGCGGCCAGCGTGACCGCGACTTCCTCGGCCTTCGCCTCCAGTGAGGCTATAGTCACATCTGGGAAACCTATTTGCATGCTTGACACTTTAGCACTTTCGAAGATACAGAGCAATACATACCGCCCTAGAGGAGGCAAGAAATGACAAACGTCGGATCGCTCGATCGCATGCTTCGCATCGTCCTTGGTGCCGTCCTGCTGGTAGCACCCTTTCTGTCACCGCTGGCCGGGTTTTTCGCGGCTTGGGGTGTCTGGAAGTTTGCCGTTGCGGCGGTAGGCGTGGTGCTGATCGGAACCGCGCTGTTCCGTTTCTGCCCGGCTTACCGGTTGCTTGGCATCCGGACCTGCCCGCTCAGCAAGGGCTAGGCGCAGTCAGCGTCAAGCCAACCGCCACCTGATTTGCACGACGCGCAGCCAAGCCTGCCGCCCGCACCGCAAGACGTGACCCCAAGAATTGGAGCCCGCCAGCAAGATGATGACTGATTTCACCCCCTACGCCTCGTTGCTCGGAGGCGTGCTCATCGGCCTCGCGGCGGTGATCCTGATGGCCTTCAACGGGCGCATCGCAGGCATGACCGCCATGCTGGGCGGCGTGCTAGAGCCGAAGAGCCCCGACAGCCCCTGGCGGTTGGCCTTTCTGGCTGGGGCGATTACCGCACCGCTGATCGCGACCGTTCTGGGCGCAGAGTTCAGCTTTGCCTCGCCCGCAACCGGCATCGTGCTAGCGGTTGGCGGCGTAATCGTCGGGGTCGGCGTGACCTACGGATCGGGCTGCACGTCCGGGCATGG
>JBGSVS010000001.1:0-2584 GCA_041752895.1 Tabrizicola sp. | reverse complement strand
TGTCGACGCGAACGAAGGCTGGACGCCCGAGGTCTACGCCGACCTTGCGCCGCACTTGGTCCGCCTCGGGGTGGAGATGGTCGAGCAGCCGCTGCCGCAAGGGGCCGACGACATGCTGACCGAGATTTCCCGCCCGCTGCCGGTCTGTGCCGATGAGTCCGCCCACGATGCGGCCTCCTTGCCCGGGCTTCTGGGCAAGTACGACGTCGTGAACCTCAAGCTTGACAAGACCGGCGGTCTGACCGAGGCCCTGCGCGCGAAGGCTGAGGCGCGGCGGTTGGGGCTGCGGGTGCTGGTCGGCTGCATGATCTCGACCTCGCTTTCCATGGCCCCGGCGATCTTGGTCGCGCAGGGGGCCGACTGGTCCGACCTTGACGGCCCCGCCGACATGGCGCAGGACCGCGACCATCCGGTCATCTACGACGACCGCCACATCCACCCGGCTTCGCCGCTTTTATGGGGATAACAGCATGACCCGCACCGTCTATGTGAATGGCGACTACCTGCCCGAGGGCGAGGCTAAGGTGTCGATCTTCGACCGGGGATTCCTGATGGCCGATGGGGTCTATGAGGTGACCTCGGTGCTGGACGGCAAGCTGATCGATTTCGACGGCCACATCCGGAGGCTGGAGCGGTCGCTAGGGGAGTTGGAGTTGTCCTGCCCGATCTCGTCGGAGGACCTGCTGGCGATGCATCGGGAGCTGGTTCGGCTGAACGGGATCGAGCAGGGGATGATCTACCTGCAGGTGACGCGGGGCAATCCGGGGGATCGGTCGTTCCTGTTCCCTGCGGCGGACGTTCCGGGGACGGTGGTGGCCTTCACCCAGAATATCCCGAACCTCGCGGACGCCCCCGCTGCGAAGACCGGGTTCAAGGTCATCACGATCCCCGACCTGCGGTGGTCCCGGGTCGATATCAAGACGGTGCAGCTTCTGTATCCGTCGATGGGAAAGATGGCGGCGAAGAAGGCGGGGGTGGATGACAGCTGGTTCACTGATGAGGCGGGGGCGGTGACCGAGGGGACCTCGAACAACGCCTACATCGTGAAGGGGAACCGGATCGTCACGCGGGCCTTGGGCAACGATATCCTGCACGGGATCACCCGGGCGGCGGTGCTGCGCTTCGCGGCGGAGGCTCAGTTTGAAATCGAAGAGCGGGCCTTCACGGCGGCGGAGGCTCAGGGGGCGGATGAGGCGTTCTCGACTGCCGCGTCGATCTTCGTGATGCCGGTCGTCGAGGTGGATGGGAAGCCGGTCGGATCGGGCAAGCCGGGGCCGGTAGCGGTGCGGCTGCGGGAGATCTATCTGGACGAGATGCGGAAGGCGGCGATCTGAGAGTGTCCACGGTGGACAAACGCGGCGTTTCCTTTGGGATCAAGGGCTTGCGATTTTCCGTTAGGGGTTTCTTAACACCTATCCACGGCGCCTTGGGGGCCGCATGACGATCTATATCGACGCCGATGCCTGCCCGGTGAAGGCCGAGGCCGAGACGGTCGCCACCCGGCACAAGGTGCGGATGGTGGTGGTGTCGAACGGAGGCATCCGGCCCTCGCAGAACCCGCTGGTGGAAAGCAAATTTGTCGCCAGCGGCCCGGACGAGGCGGACAAGTGGATCGCCGAGGCTTGCGGGCCGGGCGACGTGGTCGTCACCGGGGATATCCCGTTGGCCGCGAAATGCGTGGCGGCGGGGGCGCGGGTGGTCAAGCACAACGGCGAGGAGCTGACGGCGGCCAATGTCGGGATGGCCTTGGCGACACGGGACCTGATGCAGGATCTACGGTCGGCTGATCCGTTCCGGCAGGGCGGAGGCAAGATGTTCGGGAAGGCCGACCGGAGCCGGTTTCTGGATGTGCTGGACCGGGTGCTGCGGGCGGCGGAGCGTTAGGCGGCCGTCAGGCGGACGGGTTCGGGCGGCTATGAAATGGAGCGCGTTCCGCGCGAAGTCCATTTGTCTCGCGCTTTTGCGTGGAGGACGCAAAAGCGCTCGGTCGGCGGGGTTTCACACCCCGCATCCCCGTGGAGTATTTGCGAAAAGGGCAATACAGCCGCTTGAAGCAGCTCTTGACCAATGATTGCATCGCCCCGCCGAGTCGGACGGGTCGCGGCGACGAGGCGGGATATGCGGGCACTCTTTTCAAGTGATGGTTTCCGGCGCGGAGCGCGGGATGGGGTGCCACTGGCGGTCAGCATCTTCGCATATGGCGTCGGGTTCGGGCTGGTCGCAGCGCAGGCCGGGTTTGGCGTGGGCAAGGCGGTGGCGACGAGTGCCGCGATCTATTCCGGGTCGGCGCAGCTTGCAGCGGTGAACCTGCTGCAGACCGGCGAGGCGACGCTTTGGGCGCTGTTTGCCACGATCCTGGTCATCAACGCGCGGTATCTGCTGTTCGGGGCGACGCTGCAGCCCTGGCTGTGGTCGGCGGGGCCGGTGCGGGCCTACGGCAGCCTTCTCCTGCTTGGGGATGCCAACTGGCTGATGACGATGCGAGCGATCCGGGCGGGCGAAGTGGACCGGGCTTACCTTGCGGGGACGGGCGCACCCGTGGCCGTGGGATGGCTGTCGGGGACGGCGCTTGGGGCGGGGGCGG